>JAYVUH010000207.1:0-9169 GCA_043788115.1 Burkholderiales bacterium | reverse complement strand
GTCTGCGGTTTCTTGCGCTAATGAGGCAGTCGGCAAACTCCGCATTGCTATCTCTCCAGATGAATAGCGCCTCCTCGAGCGAAGGCTCGTCTTCAATCTCGATGTCCCCGGCGTCTAGCAGTCGCGAGAGCACTTCAATGGTTTGTTCCTTCGTAACTTCATACCGACTACGAAGCACCCATTCCGTTTCCATCAACACCAGCTGGTTCACAAAAACAAAACCGCTCGCTGATACTTCTCGCCTAATAAGCTTGCGGGCCTTTTCAAATTGCGCTTCATCATCTCGCACAAGGAAGCGGACGAGCACATTGGTGTCAATGCCAAGCATCACCGCGAGAGCTGCTCAACCGGAATCGGTTTGCGTCCCTTCTTATGCAGACTCCCAGCGACCTCAGAAATGCTCTTGCGTTTCACACGCATTATCACGGTTGCATCTGGCATCAGCGTGAAGGTCATCCGGTCCCCAGCTTTCATTCCCAAACTTGCCCTAATCTCTTTAGGAATGGTGGTTTGTCCCTTACTCGTCAGCGTAGCGTCTGTTGTCATCATCAACTCCAATTGTCCTTACGTTATTAATTATAGTAAGGAATTAAACGCGCTGCAACCAACGAAACTGCAATAGCGCGACTTTGTTCAAGAACTAAACAAAACGCGATCAGAAACCCCAATCAGCGGGCTTTCCAATTCATTCAATGGATCGCCGTATGAAATCTGACCGCCTTGGTGAAGCGCGGCTACTGGCCGATTGCGCATTACTTTGGCCGCTTTGCGGATGCCTCTTCTGCTTGGCGCTTTCGACTGTTTTCAATCAGGTAGCCCACCCATCCGCCGAAGGCTGAAAGCGGTATTTCATAAAACGGTTTGATGGCAAGCACCATCGCGTCGACAAAAGTCACGTAAAACCAAATTTGCGACGCAAACAACACTACCAGCGCACCAATCGCAGCCGAATACGCTCGACCTAGGGACGCAACAATTGGAATAGACCACGCTGCAACGAACCAAAGACTTCCCAGCCAACCCTGAATCTGCCACGGGTCGCTCGGACGAACCAGCCACGTGCTGGCTATGAGTCCAACGCAAGTCAGTCCAACCACTAATCTTGACTTTTGTAGATCACGTGGTGTCGTAGTCACATTATTTTTCACCGCACTCATAGGGACAATGTATGAAATCAGAACGCACTAGTGAACCGCCGCTTGTGGCCGATTTTCACAATCCATCGAGCGAAATAAAAAGCGTTACAACCAGTTTTCTCACAGCTTAAACCTCCGGTGCAAGGTGATGCGGATCGGTCGAGTTTGTATTCACAACCGCTTTGGTTTGACCTACAAAAACCCCGCCTCAAATTCTTCCGGCGGCAGCGGCGGCGAAAAGTAGAACCCTTGATATTCGTCGCACTCCAAATCGCGTAGTACACGATACTGCTCCTCGCGCTCCACGCCTTCCGCAACAACGTTTAGCTTTAATGAGTGCGTCATCGCGATGATGGCGCGGATGATGGCTTCGTCGTTCGGGTCGGTGCCGATATCCCGCACAAAGCTCGAATCGACCTTGATGGAATCAATCGGCAGTTGGCGTAGGTACGACAACGATGACACGCCGGTGCCAAAGTTATCCACGGCGATGCCAACGCCTAATTCGCCAAGTCGCTTCAACACCTCGGCCGCCTCATCACTGTTCTTGAGCAACATGCTTTCAGTGAGTTCGAGCTCGACGTCGTGCGGATCAAGTCCAGAATTCGCCAGCGCACCTTTGATGGCAGCCATCAGGCGGTTGGCATCGAACATCTGCCCGGCGGAAAGATTCACCGCCACCGCGAGGTCACGGCCTGACTTTTGCTGCCAACCTGCTACTTGTTTGAACGCTTCTTCAAACACCCATTCGCCGATCGGTACGATTAATCCGGAGTCTTCCGCCACGCTGATGAATTGTTGCGGCATCAGCAAGCCGCGCTCGGGATGATTCCAGCGCAGCAGGGCCTCCACACCGGTCACTTCGCCGGTTGAGAAGCCGACCCGCGGCTGGTAATGAAGCACCAGCTCGTGCCGGCGCAGGGCCAACCGAAGGAAATTTTCAATCGACAGCCGCTCTTGGGCTTTCGCATTCATCGCCTGCGAAAAAAACTGATAGTTGTTGCGCCCCTTCGCCTTCGCATCGTACATGGCGACGTCGGCGTGCTTCATCACTGTTTGAGCGTCATCGCCGTCATCGGGATAAATTGCGATGCCCAGCGAGCAAGACGTATTCAGTTGATGCTCGCCCGCTTGAATGGGTGCCGCTAGCGAGGCGATCATCTTCTCCGCAATACTCTGCGCTTCCTGACCATCTCTCGGCAGGTTCTCGAGGATGATGGCAAATTCATCACCGCCGAGGCGCGCGACCGTATCACTGGTTCGCACGCAGGCGAGCAGCCGCGAGGCAACGCGTTTGAGCAATTCGTCGCCCACGTCGTGGCCGAGCGAATCGTTGATGGTCTTGAAACGATCAAGGTCAATGAACATAAAGCCGAGCCGCGTTTTCTTGCGGGCGGCGTTCGCCAGGCCGAGCGCCAAGCGATCATTCAGCAACATACGATTCGGCAGCCCGGTCAGGGCGTCGCGCGTCGCCAGAAACTCGACGCGTGCTTCGGCGGCTTTGCGTGCGCTGATATTGGCGGTGGTTCCGGTCATGCGGCGTACGCGGCCGTCAGCGTCACGCTCGGTAACCTTGCCCAAAGCATGCAGCCATTCCCAACCGCCATCCCGGCCTGCAACCCGATACTCGCAGGAGAATTCTTCGCTCGCGCCGCGCAAGGCGTTTGCCATCGCGGCTTCGAACTTAGGTTGGTCTTCGACGTGGTTCAACCCGGCCACCTGCTCGCCACGAAAAATGGCATTGCTGGTTCCCTCGGTAGTAATACCAAGTATGTCGGCCCAATGCTCGCTGAAGTAGACTTCGTTGGTCGCCAGATCCCAGTCCCACAGCGCGAGACTCGAGCCCGACAACGCCAGATCTAGCCGTTCCTTCGCGTCATGAATTTCGCGCTCGACCCGACGGCGCTCACTGATATCGCGTCCAACACCGAGGCAAAACCGCTCGCCGCCGATGTCAAGCCCGCGACCGTGAAACACGTACGGTGCTTCGCTCGCATCTTTTGACAACATGTCGATTTCGATGGTGATTTCTTCACCGCGCTCGATGATGCGCCGAATCGCATCAGCCGCCATCGCCCGATCATGCAATGCGATGAACTCCACGACTCGGCGCTCACTGATCTCGGCGTCGGTATACCCGGTGTGTTCCTGAAAGCTGCGGTTCCAACGCACCATGCGGCCGTTCTGGTCGAACATGAAAAACGCGCCGGGCAGACTGGCGATCGCTGCATCAGAGAACTCCTTCTCTTCTCGCAGCTTGATTTCGGCCGCCTGACGCGTGGCAATTTCATCTTCAAGCAGTTCTTCAAGCTGACCGAACTCGCGGGCAAGGTTCGAACCGTGCTCTTCCGGCACCAGCGGCTGCGGGTCGGCAAGCACCGCCGGATGCGGTCCAGTCGTCGCGCTGCGTTCCCGACGTTCACGACGCGCCTCGGCGCGGGCCTCGAGTCTTGCCGTCACCAAGTCGGCCAGGTTGACCAGCACCTCGATATCGCGCGTCTTCGTCTCGCGCCCAAATACATCGAACACCGCGACCACGCCGACGGGCAATCGCTCCCGTGAGAGGATCAGTGCGCCAGCATAGAAACACAAGTTCGGCGGCCCGACTACCCAGCGGTGATCACGCGTGCGCTTGTCCGAAAGTGAATCGTTGATGATGCAGCAGCGCGCGGGTGCGCGGGCTTCCATACTGCCACCGCCGCCGGGCAACGCGCCTGCCGCGTACGGCAGGAAGAACGACTCGGCACGCGGTAGCACATCGCCCGGCAGGCCGATAGACGACTTGAACCACTCGCCGTCGGACCTGCCTGTCCGTTCGGCGGAATCGTCAAAAAAGGAAATCGCCGCGTACGGCGCTTTGAACACCTCTGCGGCGCGGCGCGCAATGTCATCGAACACCGCTTCCGCTGTACTGTCCAAAATTTCATAGCGCGCAAGCACCCGCTCACGCGCGCTTGCGGATGACGCCGGTGCCACACTGCGCTTTGGCGTCTCGCTCACGGCACAGGACGCAAGCTCGCCATTTGGCGGACAGTGACAGGCAGAACTGCTTCAAACATCGCACGGATACTCGGGCTTGGTCAGCGACGAATAGACGTTGGCCGTATGGCGCTCCATCGCGCGGCTCGCGTCGGCAAGCGACGTAAACCCAAATTTGGCATACAGGTCGTGAGCGTCACGCGTCATCAACATCCATCGCCGGAGTCCCTGCAAATTCGGGTGGGCATCGATGGCGCGCAGCATGACCTTCGCAAGTCCCTGTTGTTGTGACGCCGGCAACACGAATACGTCACACAAGTACGCGTAGGTGGCGCGGTCGGTCACCAGCCGTGCAAACCCCGCCAGTTCGTCGTCCTTGGTGGCGACCAGACAAAGCGAATGGTCGATCGCACGCCGCAGTGTGTCGCGCGGAATTCCGCGCGACCAGTAAGCGTCTTCGCTCAAATAGCGATAGATCTGCTCGAACAGGGTGTCGCCGAGCTGTGCGACACCATCGACGAAGCGCAGCGTTACGCCCACCGTCACCAGGCAGGGCTCTCTGCGTTATCCGCGCGAGGCGGTTTCGCCAGTTCCGCGCTGCGCTTGATGTGCTGCATCGCTTCTTGGGGTTTGCCAACCTGTTCCATCAATCGCGCCAGCGTCATGTGCGCATCGAGCGACGGCTCCAGCGCGACGCTGGCCTCCAGATAACTCTGCGCCTTGCCCCATAGAGCTTGGCGCATACAAAGTTTGCCCAGCGTGGCGAGTAGCGTCGCGTCGCGCGGCTGTTTTTTCAACCAGCCCTCGGCAGTCTCAATCTGCGCGAGCGTCGAATCGGACTTCGCCTCCGCGTAGCGTTGCACCAGCGTCGGATACCACGCGTCATCGAGGTGACGATTGATGGTTTCCTCAAGCACCACCACGGCATCGTTACCCAATCCAATGGCGACCAATCTTGCTGCCAGCACATCAACAAGAGTGGATTGGAAGCGCGTGGTGCTGTCGAGACGCTTCCAAGCATCGAGCAAATCGTCGCGCCGCGCGGGGCGCGCCTTCATCAATTCGACCTCGGCGTTGAGTCGGATCTCGTCAGCCGCCGCCGCTGGCATCAAGCCAGTACGTTTGAGCGGCCCGAGTGTGAGCAGCACATCGCTCCATGCGCGTGCTGCGATCTCGGCTTCGACTTTCATTTTCAGCACGCCGATATTGGTGGAGTCTTCTGCCGCGAGCGCCTGCAACAGCGGCAGCGCTTCGGCCGGGCGGCCCTCCGCCAACAACATGTACGCTTTTGAAACGTCACGCATGCTCGCCGAACGCGGGCTATCAATGCTCGCCAGATACGGTAGCGCGGCCGGCAGGTTGCCGCCTTCGTGCGCCGCCCAGGCGGCTAACGCGGCAGCCAGATGCCGAATATCATCGCCGCCGTCCATCACCGCCTCTTTGGCCGACATGGCGCGCTTGGCGAGCATTTCTGCGTCGTCGAAACGGCCGCCAAACAACGCGCGAAGACTGTCATGCAAATCCGACACCACGCGTGCGCGCGCGCGTTCGCGTTGGCGGGTGCGCAGGACTTGCGGTAACTCGATCGCGCGAATGGAAAGCCGTACAGCGATGTAGGTCGCCAGCGCCATGACGATGATGACCAGCGAGAACATCATCATCGACATCTCAATGCGCCACGGCGGCACCACAAATACTGAGTAGCCGCCGCCGTAGCGCCCGGCCAACGCCAGCGCAACGGCCAATGCCGCCATCGCGAAAATCCAGATCGCCCAACGAATCGGTCTGCCGAACATGCTAGCGGCCCGGCCGTTCACGCGCAGCGCGGGCGGCACGCACGGCGTTCAGACTCAGCACAATATCGGGTGCGGCAATCGAGACCGGATTGTCCGCCAGTTGCCTCAGACTGACGATGGCATTCTGGTTGACTTTCGCTTTTGGATCGAAGTATTTGGCAACCATCTCGCGCGCTGTTTTCAGGTCGTCTTTGAAATTCGCCTCGTCGCGCGCCAGCAGCGAGGTGCGGGCAGAAAGTAGCCGCAGCTTCAAGTTCTCGCGTACAAACAGCCCCTGTTGGGGCGTGATAAGTGAAGCCTCGGTCGCGTCAAGTTCGCGAATACGAATGAGCTCACCCATTTCGCGCAGGAAATCCTGCCAAAGCTGACGCCACCATGGTAGTTCGGGTTTTCCGTCGGCTAAGCCGGACGGGCGCAGTCCATCGAGGTCGCGCATGCTGGCTGCTACCGCAAGCGGCAACGACGCCGCCAACACGGAGAGGTTATCCAGTTTGACCGCGATGCCTTGGGTATCGACAGCAGGAATGGCCTTCAGCCGCTCAAGATCTTGGGTGATGGCACGACGCAGCGGCGTTGCCTGTAGCTTGTCGGCGCGCGACAGACGCTGATCGGCGGTTTGCAAGGCGCTGATGGCGGCGCGTACATTGCCGGCCAACGTCAGTTCGCGGCTGGCGATATTGAGCGTCTGCTCGATTTCCGCCAGCAGCCAGTCCTCCGGCGCGCGGGCCAGGTCGCGCGTCATTTCTTCGATCGCCACGCGTTGATTTTGGAACTCAGCGAGCTTGGCTTCAAGCTGTGCGAGACGGTTTTGCGTGTCACGTAAGTCGCGCATCGCGGTATCGTTTCGCGTCGCGCTGTCCCGGGTGGTTTTGTCGAGCTCGGCGAGCTTGCCGCCCAACGATTGCACCAGCTCGCGGTTATCGCTGCGGCTTTCAAACCAAACGCCGATGGCGAGAACGAGCGCGATTGCGCCGACAGCGATGCCGGCAAAAACTGGCAATCCGCCCGGGCGGGCGCTAGGATTCGCGGGTTTTACAGTGGAGGTGTCGAATTCGTTGTCCATGCGGTATTCAATCGTATGCGGTTGGTTGATGCAACCTAAGCCTGCATTTTTCACAGGTCGGCCCCTTTTATCGCTTTCTTGCCGACGAAGTATGGCCCCAAGTGATCAATCCAATTTGCCCTCAAACAACGCCGAGCCTACACGCTCGATAGCGGGCGGCTGAACATGCGCTTTTCCGCTCTCTTCCCTCGGCATATCCCGATATGCCTCAGTCAGTCGAACGAAAAATCACATGCCCATCCCCCCACTCTCGAACGCGTCCCCATGAAATATGCAGGCTAAGCCTGTAATTTGGCGAGCGTTTCGATCAGTTTGTTGTCTTCGAGCGACACCACGGTCACCCGACGGGCACCAGCGCCAGCCGCCGCCGCAGCGACCCGCGTGTGTGACACCAGCAGGTGCGCGACGTCTGCGATGAAGAGCTTTTGGTCGCGCAGATTTGTCCGAAGACTATCCAGCGTTTCCAGGCTGCCAACCAGCACGGCGGCGCCATCGCGTACCGCCTCACCGAGTTTGGCGCTGTCCGCAGGATCAAGACGACATGCCTGCCGCCGGTAGCAGAGTAGCTGCACCACGGTGGCACCTCTGGCAGTGAGCGTTTCGGCGAGAAGCTGACGACCGCCGCCGTCGCTGTCGCCCTTGACGATCAACACCGTCTTGCCTGTCGGCGCGAGAAAAAACGCTTCTGCCAGCAGGGCTTCGCTGTCCTCACCGCCCTCAGGGATTCTGGCGTTGCTGAGCCCCAACGCAGCCAAGCGAGCCGCCGTTGCGCGACCGACCGCATACACAAGCTGCCCGGCGCTGCGGTTGGCGATCAAGCGTTGGGTGGACAACGCCGGTACGCCAAACTCCGCGGCGTGGCTGCTGACAAAGATGATGGCATCGGGCGGCGCGGTCAAGCCAGCGTCGGGAGCGGTCATCGCGTCGATGGTCAGCAGCGGCATGACCAGCACCTGCGCCTCGGCTGCAACGAGTGCGCGCGCGGTGGCCTCGGCGCTGGCGCGCGGCCGGGTCACGACGATGCTTAAACCTTTGAGTGACACAATCAATCGATACGCGATGGTGGCGCGATTACGGGTGGCGCGAGCGAGCGGCCGGCGCGTGCCAACAGTTCGGACAGAATCTTGTCCGCGCCGTCGGCGAGCAAGCGTTCGGCGAGTGCGATGCCGATCGCGTCAGCGTCGGCAAGCGCGCCGCTTTCGACGGCGGCGATACGCTTTGTGCCGTCAGGGGTGGCGACAAATCCGCTGATCGACAATTGGTTACCTGCAACGGTGGCCGTCGCGCCGAGTGGCACATCACAGCTGGCGGATAGACGCCGGCCAAATGCGCGTTCGGCGTCGACCATGGCGCTGGTTGCGGTGCTGACGAACGGCACCAGTCGTTGTGCTACGTCCGCCCGATGTGACGCATATTCAATGCCGATTGCGCCTTGGGCAACCGCCGGAATATAGCGGCCGGTGTCTAGCGTGGCGCGGATGCGTGCGCCGAATCCGAGTCGATTCAGGCCCGCCGCCGCGAGGATTACCGCGTCAAATTCGCCGTCGTCGAGTTTACGCAGCCGCGTGTTGACATTGCCGCGCAGCGGCGCAATATTGAGTCGCGGATGAAAGTGGCGGATCTGGCTTTCGCGGCGCAAGCTCGACGTGCCGACAATCGCGCCAATGGGCATCTCGTCGAGGCTGGCGTAGCGGCTGGACACAAACGCGTCACGGATATCTTCGCGTTGCCCGACGGTGGTCAGCGCAAACTCGGCCGGCAACACCATCGGCACGTCCTTCATCGAGTGCACCGCGATGTCGGCGCGGCCCTGCTCAATCGCGACTTCCAATTCCTTGATAAACAAGCCCTTGCCGCCGATTTGCGCCAGCGGCTTGTCGAGAATTTGATCGCCGCGCGTCGTCATGCCGATGATCGGCACGTTGAGCCCGGGATGAAATGATCGCAACTGCGCGGCGATCCATTCGCTTTGCACCATGGCGAGCGGACTCTCTCGGGAAGCGATACGCAGGCGGTCGGTGGTCATGTATTGGCGTAGCGCGTTGAAACGCGAGTTGAGGGATTGACGCGGCAGCGTTACCGTTCATGAAAGCGGAATAGCGCCAGCTGAAGGCTATGTTACCGGACCGACCTTTCAAACCCTAATGTCTGCGGGCATCTTGAGGCGAAAGTGGCTGAAAACGCCCGCCCATAGG
>JAYVUH010000206.1:0-6436 GCA_043788115.1 Burkholderiales bacterium | reverse complement strand
AGTGTTTTGCAAACTACGGACTGGCAGGGTCTTCGGGATTTGTTCCCGTCGCAGCGGACACCGGCCAGGCAGCTTTCCGACCCGCAGCCGTTCAACGTCCCTGACGTTGCGCCACAGACCAATTACGACATTCAGCCGCCTAACGTCGTCATCGGGCCATAGCCATGCCGCTTGATACAAGGATTCCGCTAGCAGTCACGCCGCAACCGTCGTGGGCCAGCCAGCAGATTGAAAACCAGAATCTGAAAGCGCTGATGACGCAGAACAGCGAAGCGCAGCGGGCCATCAGTGACCGCACGGCGCTAGCGGACATTTACCGTCAGTCATACGACACCAATAGCGGCATGGTCGATCGGACCAAGTTGCGAGGTTTGCTCGCAGCCGGCGGTCAGGGAGACAGAATCCCGGGACTGGATCAGCAGGATTTGAAGAACGTTCTGACGCAAGCCAAGGCCAACCAAAGCAACGCGAAAACTGGGTTGGACGTTCAGACCAAGAACACGAACGACATGCGCAGAATCGGCGGCGACATGTACGGTTTGGCGCAGGGATTGAGTGGCGACCCAAAAGTAGCGCAGCAACAAGTGCTCTCGTTCGTGCAAAAGCATCTCGTCAACGGCGAGTTTGGCGATGTCAACGACCCCGCCGCGACGCAGAAGGCGCTCGGCATTTATCAGAATCTGCCGTGGTCACAGGGACCGGCGGCGATACGCAGTACACTCATAAACGCATCGCAGCAAGGTATGACGGCAGCGGATCGTATCGACGCTCAAATAAAGACGGCGCCGACGACGCAATTCGTGAACGGGCAGGGCATGGCGCGTAACGTATCGACGGGTGAGGTGACGCCGACTGGTCAGGTTGTCCCGGAGCAATTGAGCCAGAACACGGTCTACACCCAAAGGCAGGAGAATGCGCGGGCGGCGGCTGGGCGCCAGAATGCATTGACGATCGCGAAAATGAAGCCTCCGCCATTCTTCATCCCCGGTTCCCCAGGCTCTCCCGGCGCTGCCGGTGCGCAAGCCTATCCGGAAGTCCCATTGCCGCAAGTGCAAGCGGTGCTCGATTACCGTGGCACCGCAAAGCAGGTCATGGGACCGCGCGCATCGCAGGGACAGATCGCTTGGCTCAACGACCAAGTGCTGCACTACGACCCGAAGTATGACTTCAATGTTTCCGACAACGTGATCGCTGCAGTCAAGAAATTCGCCGAGGGGCAAGAAGGGACGATGCTGCGCTCGCTCGGCAACGTCACCGAACATCTTGGCCAATATGCGCAGATTGCAGAAGCGTTGGATCAGGGGAAGCTGCAGCTTGCAAACGATATTGGCAACCATTTAGGGATGCAATTCGGTAAGAACCAAGCCACGAACTATCAGGCCATAGCCAGGGTTGCGGGCGAGGAAATCAACAAGGCGCTGGTGCCGAATGCTGGGACGGGGCATGAACGGCAGGCATTTGTCGATTCCTTAGCGAACCTTGGCTCAAGCCCAGGCCAGTTCTCAGGCGCATCGCGCACCTATGCGGCAGCCCTCGGATCGCAGGCGAAGCATTTGATCCAACAGGCGCGGAATGCGAAGGTTCCTGAATCCCTGCTCAACACCGAGTACAACCTGCCGGCCATCGAAATGGCGAACGCTGCCAGAGATGCGGCGGCAGGTAAGGGCGGGGCAGCGGCAGGTAAGCGCGCTGCGGTTCCGACCGCTGCTGGCGCCTATCACTACGATCCTGCGACCGGGACGTATCATCAGTGACCGACGCGACGATTGACATCGCCTATCCCGGTGGAACGAAGTCCTTCCCGGTCGGGACGCCCCGGGATGTGATCCAACGGACGATGCAACAGTTGGCTCCGCCGCCTGACGGACCCAAGACCATCGATGTCCACTATCCGGGCGGAATGAAGTCGTTCCCGGTTGGCACACCACCGGATGTTATCCAGACGACCATGCAGCGGCTTACGCGCCCTTCGCTCGGCCGGCAGATGCTCCAGAACGTTGGGGACGAAGCAGCAGGTTTGGTGCGCGGCGCGGGCAGCATCGGCTCGACGCTTCTCATGCCCGTCGATATGGCCATGGATGCGGTATCGCCGCGCGGCAATCTGTCGAGCCTTGTTACCGGGAAGCCGGCGCTTACTCGCAACCAGCAGCGGCGCGCGGACATGGACGCGGCCCTGCAATCGTTGGGGGCGAATCCAGATAGCGGGTTCTTTGGCGCAGGCAAAATGGCGGGGGAAGTGGCGGGCACGGCGGGAGTCGGTGCGGGTCTCGGCGCGGGGCTGAAGGCGGTGCCATTCATTGCCAAGAACGCCGCCCCGGTCATCAGTGCCATAGAGACCGGCGGCATGAATGCTGCTGGCCGCACCGGCCTTACGGGCGCTGCTGCGCGAGTGACCGGCGGTGCCATTGCCGGCGGCGCACAAGGCGCAGCGATAGACCCTGCGGAAGCGGCCAAGGCGGCGGCCTACGGGACGGTGATACCGGGCGTGGCATCGACGGTCGGGGGTGCGGTCAAGTTGGCTGCCAAGGGCCTTACTCGCACGCCGGAAGCGCAGCGGTTGCTCGATCAGGGCATTTCCTTGACGCCGGGACAGCTGGCGCGCCGTGGTGGGGTAAACGCATTAGAGCAAGCCGCGACCAAGATTCCGTTTCTCGGCCCGATCGTCGAGAACGCGAGGGGGTTGGCCTTGCCTTCGTGGCAGCGCGCGGTGATGCAAGCCGTCGTCCCGAAAGGCTCGGGTGTAAAGATTGCGCCCGGAACGTCGGCGGAGATGCTCAACCAAGCCTACGACGCATTCAAGCCGGAATATGCGGCGCTGCGCGGGGCACAGGTTCGCCCGACGATTACCGTCCCTGTGTCGCCAGAAGGGCGCGCCGTAACGCATATCGCCGACAACCCGATGGTGAATCCCGGTCCTGCGACCCGCGATATGTCTTTGGCAGAAGCGTTCAGAGATGCAACGAAAAACCCGGACATCCAAGCGGATGATGCCACGAGGGCGAGTGCTGCTGAGTGGCTGAAGAACAAGCTCACCCGCCTGCAGATCGACGATAGCGGCACCCGGCTTGATAGTGGATCGCCACGGTTTCCAACGGCGAATCCTCAGGTCAGCAGTTCAGATTTACTTGATCTTCGCAGCGCGTTAAGGGAACAAATTCGCAACCTGCGTTCAGGGAATCCGACGCAATCTGCGAAGGATTCGGCGCAGATGATGAAGACCGCCGAGGACGCTATTACAACGTCGCTGGAGCAGAATCTGCCGAAGCAAGCGGCGCTTAGCTTGCGGGCGTTGGATCGCAAATATGCAGATTACAAGGTCGTCGAGGCCGCTGTAGCGGCGGCGAAAGACAACCCCAACGGGATGGGTATCCATAACCTTTCAACGGCGGTCGCCAATTCGATCAAGCGGTCGGCTGCCGGAACGGGCGGCTATGCCCGCAATCAATTCGCCAAAGGTGCTGCAGGTAGCGAACTGCGTCGGTTCGCGCAGGACGCCAATGCAACGATTCTCGGCACGCAACCGATGACAGGCGCGATTGTTCCCGCTGCCGCGACATTGATGGGCGTGCTCGGAGGGCCCGCCGCGGCCGGCATTGGACTGAAGTCGCTTGTCGGCCCTGCTGCGATACTCGGGCATGTTGCCTTGGCTGGCACCGAGACCGGCAGACGAATTGCCGCCGGTTCAACCGCGCCGCAAAAGACATTGGCACAATTGCTTGAGCGCCCCGGCGCTATGGCCTTGAAGTCAACGCTCAACGATCTCGCGCAGGGTGCGCAGCGCGCCATGCCGATTGTCTATCGCCGCTAAGGAGTAATTCCCATCGCAACGCTTCTCCCCAACGGCAAACAGGCGTATCTGAACGCGGCTGGCGCGCCGGCTAACGGCTACAAAATCCAGACATGGGATGCGGGGACGACCAATCCGCGCGTCACCTATACCGATTCCGCCGAGGTCACGCCGAACACCAACCCGGTGATTCTCGATTCGCGTGGCGAGGCGGTCATCTTCTGGAAGGGCAGCTACAAAATCCAGTTGCAGGATGCGACCGGAGCGCCGGTGTGGACCGTCGATAATGTCACGGCAGTCCCGGCCTTCTTGTTCACCAACCTGCTCGACGCGCCGAGTACCTATGCCGGTGCATCGAACTATCTGGTGCGCGTCAACGCAGGGCTGACGGGTCTGGAGTTTGTCAACCCCTCAACCGTGTTACTCAACTTGTTCGCGCAGTCCGCTGCCGAACTCGCGGCCGCTGTCACCCCGACGTTCTACTACTACTTGTGGGGCGATGTGCGTCGGTATGGGGCTATCGGCGACGACACCACTGACGCGCAGGGCGCATTCACAAAGGCACTCCTTCAGTCCTATCAACCCACTGGTGCCGCCATCCACATCCCCGCAGGCAAGTACCAATGGCTGACGCTGCAGGCGGCGGCAGTGGCCTACATGCAGATCGACAGCGATATAGGGCCGCTGATCTATGGCGACGGTCCCGATAAGTCGATTCTGAAATTCCCGGCGGCGGGGGTGAATGTTTCGGTATTGGCGCAACGCGCAGCGCTTGGCGAATGCAAGGGTCTGGTGCTGCGTGATTTCAGCATCGACTGCCAGGGGACGAATGCCACAAATGGCTGCGGCCAACTGAATGCGACCGCGCTGCAACTGAACGGGCAGACCGGTTTCATCGTTGACAACGTGCTCGTCAAGAATGCTTCGCGCGTTTCCGGTGCCAGTGGAATCGGCGGCATCGGCATGTCGAACGGCGGCGGTGTCATCAGTCCGCAAGGCGAGTTGCGCGATATCGAGGTCACCAATACGAGCAAGGGCGGCATCGACGTTACAACCGGCTCGGATGGCATCGCCATCACCAAGGGCTACATACACGACGTGCAGGGCAATCTGTTCACTCCCGGCCTGCAGATCAACGGCGGTTTGAATGTCCGCGTGGATGGGCTGCGTATCAAGAACACGCAGGGCGCAGGCGTCCTGATTTCGGATGGCGCTGGCAATGTCGCCGATGTCGTCCTGAATGGTGTTCAGGTTACAGGTGCTGGGACGCTAGGAAGTGGCGCGGGAGTGCAGGGAGATGGGCTGAGAATCACCAAGATCGCCGGGGGAATTCAGCGCGTCACCGTCAATGCCTGTGAGTTCATCGCCTGCGGACAGGCAGCGAATGAAGGCAGCGGCATCTATGCGATTGGCGGGACCGGGCTGTTCATCAGCAACACTATCTGCCAAGGGAATAATTTCGACGGGTATCGCATAGGCAACTATACCAACGTACAGATCACCGGTGGGTGGGCATTCGGCAACAATCAGAAGGGCACGACGGGTAGCGGGATTCGATTGGAGAATGCATGCGACGGAGTGAACATCAACGGGCTTTCGACCTACGATTCGACAACGGTGCCGACGCAGAACTTCGGGATGATCGGAGCAGCTGGAGCCACGCTCAACAACTACCTGATTCAGAACGTCGATTTAAGGTACAACATCAACGGTCCCATCAGTATGGGCGTTGGCTTCCTGGGAATCGGGCGCCTGAGGTTCCGGGGCGAACAGCAGACGGCCAATGCCGGCGCGGCAACGACGAGCCTGAGCTTCATGGACAACACCGATATCTTCATCGCGCTGACGCAGATACAGGCGAAGAAGTCGGACAGCACTGCGCGGGCAAACTTCACACGCACCGCTTCATTCTTCCGCAACGGTGGCAACACGACGCTGGGGGCATTGGCCGCTTTGACAACAATCGACAACGTGCCTGCCTACGTCGGCCCGACGCTGGCAGCGCCAGGCTCAACCTACGCCGACATTACCTGCACAGGCGTTGCTGCCGCCGGTACGGTCAACTGGCGCTGGGAAGCGGACGTAAGCGTCCTTTAGAGCTTCTTCAATGCGCGGCGCTCTGCTGCGACGACGGCGCTTTTGATGCGGTCAATTTGCAGCAGCAGTTCGATGCCGATCTGCCCTGCTGCGGTTTCCCGCGCATAGTGCGTCAGGAGTCGCTGCGCATAGCTGCGCAGTTTGGCCGGCAACCATTCCTCGGGCGGCATGTCGAGGTCGGAGATGCGCTCCAATAGGTGCGACACCTCCAGGTCGTAGGTCGCCTCCCGTTCCTCAACGGCCTCCAGCGCATCGCATACCGCTGCCACCAGTTGCGCACTCGCCTTTGTCCCGCGGTCGCGGACGTAGCGCAGCTCGGCAAAGGCATCGGTGTCGGTCATTGCTTCCGTTGCTTCAGTCATGGGGATGCTGCCGAATAAATCAAAAGTGCGATCAACTGGTCGTCGGTGAGCAGTGGTCCTTTGCCCTGTCGGAGGGCGGTCTGTTGGAGCGTTCCTACCAACATTTCCGGCTCAACCCCATGTCTTCTCATCGCCGTCTTTGACGCAGACCATAGCGCCACGTCATACACGGCTTCGATTTCAACGTCCA
>JAYVUH010000205.1:0-6339 GCA_043788115.1 Burkholderiales bacterium | reverse complement strand
CCGGCGCGTTGGCGGCACCGATGGAAATTATTGAGGAACGCACCATTGGTCCAAGTCTGGGGGCGGAAAATATTGAGAAGGGTAAGAATTCATTGGTGTTCGGGTTTGCGCTGATCACCGTTTTTATCGTGACGTACTACGCGCTATTCGGTGTTGTGTCAGTCGTATCACTCGCCGCCAATTTACTGTTCCTGATTGCGCTGCTGTCGATGTTGCAGGCGACCTTGACGTTGCCAGGTGTTGCGGCCATCGCTTTGACGTTAGGCATGGCCATCGATGCAAACGTATTGATCAACGAACGCATAAGAGAGGAGCTACGCGGCGGTATGTCGCCACAGATGGCGATCCAAACTGGTTATGAGCGTGCTCTTGATACCATCATTGATTCGAACATCACCACCCTAATCGCGGGACTCGCGCTGCTCATCTGGGGTTCCGGTCCGGTGCGTGGCTTCGCGGTAGTGCATTGTCTGGGCATTTTGACGTCGATCTTTTCTGCGGTAATGGTCTCGCGCGGCATCGTCAACTTCATCTACGGTGGACGCAAGAAAGTGGCTTCTCTGTCTATAGGCAATGTCAGTTGGGCAAGAACGACCAAGGTTGCAAAAACATCTTGAGCCAGGTGTCGGTTGTTGGTGCTTTGCACTGACATTTTGGTGAACAGTCTTCACAAAAGGTAGTAACAATGGAATTTTTCAAATTCAAGACGTCGATCCCGTTCATGAAACACGCGCTGTTGTTTAACGTGATTTCGTTCGTAACCTTTCTGCTAGCCGTGTTTTTTCTATGGAAGAGTGGTTTGCATCTTTCCATTGAATTCACCGGTGGTGCGGTGATGGAAGTCAAATACGCTCAGGCAGTAGAGCCGGATCAGATTCGGACGACGCTCGAAAAGGCCGGTGTGGCCGGTGCAGAAGTCATCAAGTTTGGTTCTGCACAAGATATCCTGATTCGGCTTCCTCGGCCGGCCGCGACCGACCAGAACCAGAATGCGGCGATGGAATTGCTTAAGGGCAAGGTGATGACATCTCTGCTGGCAACAGACAAGTCGGCAGAGCTTAAGCGGATAGAGTTTGTTGGTTCGTCTGTCGGCAAAGAACTTGCATACGATGGTGCGCTGGCGCTCTTGGCAGTTTGTGTCGGCATCGTGTTCTATCTTGCCATTCGATTCGAATGGCGCTTTGCGGTAGCGGCAATCATCGCCAATTTGCATGACGTGGTGATCATTCTCGGTTTTTTTGCATTTTTTCAATGGGAATTTTCGTTGCCCGTACTTGCCGCGGTGCTCGCCATACTTGGCTATTCGGTGAACGAGTCTGTGGTGGTGTTTGACCGGGCGCGCGAGAATTTCCGCAAGATGCGTAAAGCGACGACCCCTGAAATTTTCGATGCGGCCATTACCGGCACCATTTCACGTACGATCATCACCCACGGTACGACGCAAATGATGGTGCTTGCGATGCTCATCCTCGGTGGGCCGACACTACATTACTTCGCGCTGGCGTTGACCATCGGTATTTGCTTCGGTATCTATTCGTCCGTGCTGGTTGCCTGTCCGATCGCCAACTACCTCGGCGTTTCGCGCGAGGACTTCGTCAAGCCGGTAAAGAAGGAAGGCGAGCCCGAAGTCATTTCAGCTCAGCCTTAATTCTCCGCACCGCGCGCGGAGTCATCGTGGAACTGTTTGCTTCGCTGGTCGATATTTTCATTCACCTCGACCGTCATCTGACCACGCTGGTTGCGCAGTACGGCGTCTGGATTTACGCGATTCTCTTCGCAGTAATCTTCGCCGAAACGGGTCTTGTGGTGACGCCTTTTTTACCCGGCGACTCGCTGTTGTTTATCGCAGGGTCGGTTGCAGCTCTCGGTAGCATGGACATCCACCTGTTGGTGTTGGTCTTGTTCGTCGCAGGGGTGCTGGGTAACCTAGTCAACTACGAAATCGGCCGGTGGTTTGGCAGCAAGCTTGTCGCAAAACGACAGTCTGCATGGCTGCGTCCAAACCACCTTGACAGGACGCACCTGTTTTTTGAGACATGGGGGCCGATCGCCGTCATAACTGCGCGTTTCGTACCGTTTCTACGCACCTACGTGCCGTTTGTGGCGGGTATCGGCGCCATGCAGCGCGCTAAGTACGTGACCTACACGCTGATCGGCGCCGCGCTGTGGGTAGGATCGTTATGCTATTTGGGTTACTTCTTCGGCAACTTGCCCTGGATAAAATCTAACCTGGGGCTGCTCGTCATCGTGATCGTAGGCATGAGTTTGATGCCATTAGCAGCCGGTATCGTTCGCTCAAGAGTGAGTTCTCGCAAATCACACTAGTTTTTCGCTAGGTGCGAACGCGTGTTGCGAATGTGTGCGATTGCAGCGACAAAAAATACCATGCAAAGCAATACCTCGATGCCCCCCATCCATCGCGACAACAGAGACACGTCAGACCAAGCGCGCACAATGCCTTCGGTGAAGTAAATCCATACGAACAGTGTTGCCCATTGGTAGGTATAGCGGCGCCTATCGCCGTTCGCGAGGATGCCGGGCAACGGAATGATCAATGGCAGGGCCTTGAGGATCATCCAAGAACCCCCCGGGCGTATTGGCGCAATCAGCCATTCCCACAAAACACAGGCCACAATGAGACCACACAACGCCGCAAGTGCGATGCGGTGCGCGACGGCGGCTGTGGATGCGTTCATGCCGCAAGCCTCGCTGCAATTTGAGCGAGTCGCTTGCCTGTTGCGAAGGCGAGTGATTTTTCGGTCTCTGAAACCGCCTGCGTACCATCGGTACCGGCAACGTGGCTGGGTCCGTAGGGTGTGCCTCCTCCCTGGGTGGTGGATAGCGCCACCTCGGTGAATGGCACGCCAACGATCACCATCCCGTGGTGTAGTAGTGGCAACATCATGCTGAGCAGGGTCGACTCGTTACCACCGTGCATGCTAGAGGTTGAGGTGAAGACACACGCAGGCTTGCCAACAAGTGCACCGCTCATCCATTCGCCGCCGGTGCCATCGATAAAGTGCTTGAGTGGTGCCGCCATGTTGCCAAACCGGGTGGGTGAGCCTAGCGCCAAGCCAATACACTCTTTCAGATCCGCAGGGGTGACATAGGGCGGTCCGATGGCCGGTACAGCAGGGGCCGTGGCCTCCGTCACGGTCGAGACCTTCGGCACCGTGCGGACGCGTGCTGACATCGGGGAAACACTGTTGATGCCTCTCGCAATATGCGTTGCGAGTTCGCGTACAGCGCCGTTCTGGGAATAGTACAGGACCAAAATATCTGCCATGTGGTTCTCGAAAAATTAAATGACGTTGTTATGACGCTATTATAAGAATCCGCAATCGTGCAATCTTTCATGACTAATTACATTTTCTTGTTCTTCCCACGATTAGTCCGTCACTGCGCTGCATACCTTGCGTTTGTCACGCGCAGGGTAGTGGAAGACCGGTGCCTCACGGTTGCAGGCAGCTTGACCTTCACAACCTTGCTGGCCATGGTTCCGCTGTTCACCGTGACCCTGACGCTGACGTCGAAACTTTCATACACGCGGGACCTGATGCTTCAGTTAAAGGCGTTTGCGCTGAAGAATTTCGTGCCCGACATCGCGAGCAAAATGATTGGAAGCTATTTCGATCAATTCGCTTCTAACGCCACTCGTCTGACGGCAATCGGACTCGCAATTATTCTAGCGACAGCGATTGCGTTGTTGTTCACGATCGAAAACACATTTAACGCTATCTGGCGCACTCGGCGCAAACGCACCTGGTGGCGGCGCCTGAGATGGGCGATCGTACTGCTGCTGGTCGGGCCGGTGTTGATCGCCGTCAGCCTTTCGATTTCGCTGTTTCTGGTCAAACTATCCCATGCATTCGAGGCAACAATGCCTTGGCTTGACGACGGCTTGCTACGTGCGATCCCATGGCTTACCACTTCGGTGCTGTTGTACATGGCGTACCGGTGGATTCCCAATCGGTTTGTGCCGGCGCGCCATGCCATCGTTGGCGCGGTCATCGCGGCACTTGCGTTTGAATTGATGAAGGGATTGTTTGTACTTTACGTGACCAAGGTGCCGACATACAGCGTGGTGTATGGCACGTTTGCGAGCGTGCCAATTTTTCTCATCTGGATGTTTCTTTGCTGGCTGGTGGTGCTGATTGGCGCCGAAGTTGCCGCGACGCTATCTTATGTTCGCCACCTGGACGCGCAGGCGCTTCAGCAGGATCAGGACATCTATACCGCCAGACTTCAAGGTGCCGCTACTGCGGCGGATTCGCCTTACACGTTTGAGCAGTTGCGTGCGGCCGCGCCGATGCCGATTGATGTCGCCGAAGATGCGCTACACGCGCTACTCGATCGTGGATTGCTGCACGAGGTCGGTGGCAAGCCGTTGCGCTATCGGGTGGCACCAGTCTTGGGAAGCTCTGATTAAGTCCATTTCGTCGCTTCGATGTTGCCAAATGAGGTTGTTACTCAACCAAAAATATTTCCCTGCATATCAGACATATGCTGCGTCAACATCTTTGCGAGTCTGGCAAATGCGGCGCTTAGTCTGGCTTAGAACCAGCCACTTGGCCACCGCCTTTTGGTGCTTAGTGGAATGGCTAGTAGTTTCATCAGAAATGAACTTGATCAGACCCTCCCTAGGCTAGTTTAGGAAGGCTGGAACTGGAACAAGTCGAACTTGGCGGTATGCTCGATCAATGTCGTTGCGCGAACATTGGAGATCTCGCCGTGGTCATCGAGAGCGAACGCCCGAAGGTCAGCGAACGTATCGGGGAGCGTAAGCACCGTATCGGACGGTACCTCGGGGTGCGATGCGGACAGTAATAACGCGGGTATCACCTTGGTTGACGCACCTGCGGTAGCTTCGAGCAACACACTGTATCCCGTCGGCGAGATGAGTTCCATGCCAAACTCTAAGGCGCTGCCTTCTTGCAGACTCAGCCAGCGGACGATCCCAAGGTTCCAACCGCGGCCGGCAGCAAAGCGCACGCCAATTGCCTCGCCAACGGTGACCGCAACGTTACCGCCTGTCGCCCGGTGCATACGCAGGCCGTTGGGACTTTGATTCAATACTTGCCATTCTTCAACGCCTATCGACTGGGATATCGGGTCTTGGGGAATTTTGAGCAACGGGATGGTGCGTCCTTCCCTGATCGCATCTAGATCGGCCTGTGGATTTTCATTCGCCGCGAGCTCGGCAAAATGGGCAATTGCTTTCACACCGGCACAAACGACGACACCAGTCTCTGACGGATTGCGTCTGAACTGACGCTTAGGCGGATCACCCCAAAGGCGGACCAGGCGACCCATCAAATCGTTGAGGTCGTGGGTAGCGCGACTTTTTGCGGCGTTGACAGCACCGCCGGCGATGCCGGCTTTCAGTTTTTGCTGGATGCGCTCAACAAGTCTCGATGAGTCGATCAGTCGCATGATGTTGCCGGCCGCCGGTCGGTTTCCTTGCACCATTGGTCGCGGCGCGCAATCCGCGTCGAGGGCAACCACGAAGGCGCGCTGTGGATCAACGCCTTCTGCCGAATTTTTCAGGCCAACAAGTCCCCCGCCCTGTCGCAAGACCTCACACACGCGCTCGACTTCTCGATGCATCAACCGATACGGGTCGGCCAGCGATAGCATCAACATTTCGAAGTACAGATCTGCTACTGAGGACTTGCAGGCTTCGTCGGCAATGTCGGTTGCAAAGCCCAGCTCGTCGGCGTAGAGGTAGAGACTATTGACTTCCTGCCAGATGCCGGCTGGTATCGGGTAGTACGCTTTGTAGCTTTGCAGCATGACTGCCATCGCGTGGCTCATGGCACGATGGACGAGTGTTGGCAGACTTTTTTTGTTGCCAAAGCCAATCAGTTTTGAAGACTTCTCCAAAATCAATAGCTTATAGGCGAAGCTCGATTCGAGTGAGAGAGTATGCGCGAGCGAAAACGCTTCGAGCGGCTTGGCCTGCAGGGGCAGACTGGCGTACGCATAGATGGCGTCGAGTTCGTCAAGCAAAACATTGATAACCGGCCGGTATGTTTCGACCAGCGCAACGCGCTCCTCGGCGGGCAGTTTGGCCCGGTTGATCGCCGTCAGACAGCCAAGGATCGCTTGCCCGGATTCGGTGGTCTTGGTGAGAGGCAGCGACTCAATCCAGGCGCGCGCTTTCTTCGGGTTTGTTTCAATGCCTTTTGGCAATGGTGCGGAGGCATTCGGGACCGACAAATTGAGTGCCATTCAACCCTCTGAGGCTCTGGTGCGTTGTTGGTCTGTTATACGGCAATTAGCAACGTCGCTGCGCGCAGTAAACGCGGGAAGGCGCGTTTCACCAAACCCATCGCGCAA
>JAYVUH010000204.1:0-4757 GCA_043788115.1 Burkholderiales bacterium | reverse complement strand
CAAGACCTACTACGAAACCAATAAGGCCCGATACGTCACCAAGGAAGAACGCAAGGCGTCGCACATTCTGATCAGTGCCGCCAAAGACGCTAAAGACGCCGACAAGAAGGTCGCCGAAGAAAAGGCCAATCAGTTGTTTGCCCAGTTGAAGAAAAGTCCCAAGGACTTCGCCGAATTGGCCAAGAAAAACTCTCAGGACCCGGGCTCTGCTGCGAACGGCGGCGACCTTGGTTTCTTCGGTCGTGGCATGATGGTCCCGCCGTTTGACAAGGCGGCCTTCGAAGGAAAAAAGGATGAATTGCTTGGGCCAGTGTTGACCGACTTTGGCTACCATATCATCCGAGTCACCGATGTCAAGCCGGAGAAGGGCAAATCACTCGCGGATGCTGCGCCCGAGATCGAAGGCGAACTGAAGAAACAAAAGGCATCGCGCAAGTTCGCCGAGTTGGCCGAGAAGTTTTCCAACGCAGCGTTCGAGCAATCAGCGTCGTTGAAGGCCGCCGCCGAGGTCACCGGTCTGGCGATCAAGCAGTCGGCGTTCTTTGCCAAAGGGCAGGCCTTCCAGCCCCCGTTCAACAACGCCAAGCTGTCGAATGCGATGTTTGGCGACGACGTACTCAAGAACAAGCGCAATACCGAGGCCATCGAGATTGGCACCAACACGTTGGTGGTGGCGCGCGTACTCGAATCCAAGCCGGCAGTAGTCCGGCCATTTGCGGAGTTGCAGGTTGGTTTGGTTCAACGCCTGGCACGAGACGAGGCTGCCAAACTGGCCACGGCAGATGGCGAAGCGAAACTGGCTGCATTGAAAGCGGGCAAGACCGATGTCACCTTCCCGCCTTTGCTGGCCGTAAGCCGCGCCAACCCTGCTGGATTGCCGCCAGGTGTCATCGACGCCGCAATGCGCGCCAGCCCGACAAAATTGCCAACTTATGCCGGTTTTGCGGATGCCTCAGGAACCTACACGCTGATTAAAGTTGCCAAGGTCGTCGATGCGCCTGTCGGAGACGACGCCAAACTCGCCGCAACGCGCCAACGCTTGCAGCAAGCGACGGGGCAAAATGAACTGGTCTCGTTGATCGCGCAACAGCGCGTGGAAATAGGTGTGTCCATCACGGCCGGTGCCACGGACAAGAAGACCGACCGGTAGTCTAATCCGTTGACCGACGCGGTCCCAACCGGATTGCGCTAGTTCGTCAATGCAGGCAGTGTCGGCTGAGTACCTACAGACTCTGGCCAGGATTGAGAACCGCAGACAAGTCGGGTCGGACTGATTCTTTCATGCCAAACGGATCGCGGGGATTTTGCAGGTTCGCAATATCGTCCAAGCGCATCTGCACGGTGGCCATGATCCTCGGATGTGTGAGGATATAGAAGCGGTGCTCACGAATCGCGTCAAATGTGATGCGTGCGACATCCGCGGCACTTAGTTTCCCCGACGACACCGCTTTGCGCGTCATCGTTTGTGCGAGTTTCATTGACGCGGTCGGTGCCACATCGTTGAGCAAGTCAGCAGGCCTTGCGCGATGCGAATGGCTGATCCCGGTTGGAACAAACGCCGGACAAAGCACGCTGCAATCAACCAGCCGCTCCGGCGCTCCTGAACCGCTCTGCACCGTGGCGAGGTCATGGTAGAGCGTCTCACTCAGCGCGACCACCGCGTGCTTGGAGACGTTGTAGGCACCCATGAGTTGGGGTGACAGCAGACCAGCCATCGACGCCGTATTGACAATGTGTCCCTCGTAACCTTGCTCCGCCTTGGCTTGGGCCAGCATCAGAGGCGTAAACACGCGCACACCGTGAATCACCCCCCAGACATTGACGCCCAACACCCATTCCCAGTCCTTGACGGTGTTTTCCCACACCAATCCGCCCGAGCCAACGCCAGCGTTGTTGAACAACAGGTTCACGCCGCCGAAGGATTTGATCGCCAACGCGGCCAGCGCCTCGACGTCTGCCGCCTTGCTTACGTCGCACAGCATGGCCTCGCCTTGTGCGCCTTTGTGGCGAACCAGCTGCAACGTTTCGTCGAGTGGTGCTGCCTGAATGTCCGCCAGCACCACCTTCATACCCAGTTCTGCTGCCATCAGCGCAAACTCGCGGCCAAAGCCAGAACCGGCGCCGGTGATGACCGCGACACGGCCTTGAAAATTGTGCATATTGAATCCTGATCTCTAGGATTGGCGGGCGTTTTGAGGCAAAAATGCCTCGAAATGCCCGTCAATATTGGGGTTTTGCAATGCTATTGAGGCATACCGGCGACAACGGTATTAAATCCCGCATCCACGTAGGTGACTTCACCGGTAACGCCGCTGGCGAGGTCGCTCATCAGAAACGCAGCGACGTTGCCGACTTCTTCTTGCGTCACACCACGGCGCAACGGTGCGTGCGCTTCAAAGAAACCCAGCATTTCGCGAAAGCCGGCAATGCCCGCTGCGGCCAAGGTTTTGATCGGCCCGGCCGAAATCGCGTTGGCGCGAATGCCGCGCGGCCCGAGGCTTGCGGCGAGATAGCGGGTGACCGCCTCGAGACTGGCCTTGGCGGTACCCATGGTGTTGTAGTTCGGAACGACGCGCTCGGCTCCAAGGTAGGAGAGCGTCAGTAGCGCAGCGGTGGGATTCATGATCGGCAACGCCGCTTTGGCCATCGCCGCGTAGCTGTAGCTGGAGATGTCGTGCGCCATGCGAAAACTCTCACGGGACAGCCCCTCCAGAAAGTCGCCCGTAATGGCTTCCTTCGGTGCGAAGGCGATGGCGTGGACGAATCCGTCAAAGGTGCCCCATTCGGCCTTGAGCGAGGCAAAGCAGGCGTTGATCTCCTCGTCACGGCTCACGTCACACGGCAGGATGATCTTGCCGTTGAAGTCAGCTGCCAGTTTGATGACCCGCTCGCGAATGCCGTCACCCGCATAGGTAAAGGCGAGGTCTGCGCCTTCGCGTTGCATTGCTTTGGCGATACCGTAGGCGATGGAGCGGTTTGACAGCAGCCCCGTGACAAGAATTTTTTTGTTGGCGAGAAAACCCACGGCGCGGCTCCAGACAGACATAAAATGAGCGCTGAGTTTAGCTCATGCGCCCGCCAATTCGTCCGGACTGTCCTGGTCAGCGGCGCCCCAACGTTGCCGTCGGCAGGTCTCGCTTTGTCTGCCCCGAGGAGTGCAACACCATCGTGTCGCGTCGAATTCTGTTGCTGCGCCGTGAAAACATCGGTGACCTGATCGTGACGACGCCCTTGTTCCATGCGTTGAGAGAACACCTGCCGGACGCGTATCTTGCCGCGCTGGTGAACTCCTACAATGCGCCGGTGCTCGCCGGTAACAGCGACCTCGATCAGGTATTCGTCTACACCAAGGGTAAGCACGCGGGAAGTCTGACTGAGGCGATTGGCGCACGCTTAGCGCAGGCGCGCCTTCTGTTGCGTCTGCGGGCCATGCGTTTCGACGACGTGGTGCTGGCAGAACCGACTTACACGCCGCGCAATATTCGGACGGCCAGTTTTATCCTTGGACATCCGCTGGTTCCGGGGAGGCGTCAAGGCACCCGGATTATCGGCTTTGAACACGACGACGGGCAATCCGCCGGCCTAGATGTAATCGCGTCCAAAGCGAACATGGACGGCCTGCATATGGCGCAGATAATCATGCGTCTGGCGAAGCCATTCGGCATTGCTGAGCCGCACGAGCCAACCGCGTCGGCAATGAGTTGCCGGGTGATAGGGGGCCGGGCGGCCGTTGAGGCTGACAGCAACAAACTGACCATCGCGTTACACATCAGCGCGCGTAAACCGTCCCAACGCTGGACGGTGGCGCAATTCTCCGAACTGGCCCACAGTCTGCATGCGGCGAATCGGGTCCGCTTTCGCGTGCTTTGGTCTCCGGGTGATGAGCACAACCTGTTGCACCCCGGAGATGATCAAAAGGCCGAAGCGCTTCGCCATACGCTACAAACAAGCGGACGAAACGGCCTCCCGATTGAAGTGGAGTTTGTTCCCACGCACCGCTTGCAGGCGTTAATTGCCGCAATGTCCAACGTCGATTTGATCGTATGCGCTGACGGCGGTGCGATGCACATCGGCGTCGGGCTTGGTAAGCCGATCGTGGCACTTTTCGGCGATTCGGATACGGTGCGCTGGCGGCCATGGAAGGTGCCGAACCGTGTGTTGCAGGCCCCCACCAGAGAGGTCGCCGACATCACGGTGGCGCAGGCAATCGCGGCGGTTACTGAAATTGTTGACGAATGCGGGTTTGCAGACCGTCTCGGGCAGTTTTCAGGTGGTAAGTGACGCCAACGTGACACAGATTTGGGTATAGTTGCGTGTCGTTTTCCCCATTGGATAAACGACCAACGTTTGATCAATTGTTGGCACTGGTTCGTGGGGTTTGCATGCGGTTTTTGTTGGCGCATTTAAGCGCAGTCCGGTTGGGACGCAGCCTGCTAGCCGGGCTATTCGCCTGCCCGCTGTTGTTCGTCAATTCGCTGGCGTTTGCGGCTGGCGCGCCACTTGCGCCACATACGCCGGACCCGAACAAGGTGTTGCGTTACGCGTTCGAGGTCGCTGAGACCGGCATGGATCCGCACAAGGTCTCGGACGTCTACTCGACCATCGTGCACAGCGCGATGTTCGATACCCCGCTGCGTTACGACTATTTAGCGCGGCCCTTGAAAGCCGTGCCCAATACGCTCGCGGCGATGCCAGAAATTTCTGCCGACTTCAAGACGCTGACCCTGCGGGTCAAGCCCGGCATCTACTTTGCCGAC
>JAYVUH010000203.1:0-2234 GCA_043788115.1 Burkholderiales bacterium | reverse complement strand
GCAAATTCTCTCGCCCCGCCGCACGCTGCGGATGAGTTCGTTGAACCGTCAGGCCTCGCATTCGACTTCGACAATCCCCGCTTCGTCGACGGTCAGTTTGCGTCCGAGGAAGATGTCATTGGCCACCTACTCAACGACGCAGACGTTAACGAACTCGTTCAGTCGATTTTGTCCGCAGGTTACGTGGACTACGAACCGTTGATCGTTCTCAAAAAAGGGAACGTGGTCTTGGAAGGAAATCGGCGTTTGGCTGCGATGCGCCTAATCGCTGACGAGAAGCTCCGACAGAAGCTCAAGTATGAGCTTCCAGAGATCGTCGACCCAAAGCCTTTGCCATCCACTGTCCGCATTCGGTACGTGGACGACCGAGCTGAGGCGAGAAGCTTTATTGGCTTCAAGCACATCAACGGCCCATTCAAATGGGATGCGCTAGCAAAAGCGCGGTACGCCGCCGATTGGTTTGGTGAAGGCGCTGACATTTCGACAATCAGTCGCACGCTTGGTGATGGACACAACACAGTTCGTCGGCTTGTATACGGGTGGTATGCATTGAAGCAGGCTCAGGCAGACGGTTTCGACATCACCAAGATCAGCAAGCGCTCCTTCTCTTTCTCGCACCTTTACACGGCACTGACGAGGGCCTCAGTGCGCGAGTATCTGGGCATAGCTGATGAAGACCCGTCGGCTACTCTGCAAAAGAACCCGATCCCCATGTCCCACAGGAATCAGCTTGGGCAGTTGATGTCGTGGCTCTACGGACAAGAGCAAAAAGGCGAGCCGACCCTCATCCAAAGTCAAAACCCAGACCTGAATGTTCTCAGCAAGGTACTTGGACATCCAGAGGGTAGAAGAATGCTGCAAGCTCAGCGCGATTTGGGCGTCGCTTATGCTCGTGTTGAACCTGCTTCAACGCGCTTCGAAGATGCGCTAATGAAGGCGGCAAAACAATGCGAGGATGCCAACGCACTCTCGGGCGGATTTGATGGTGATCCAACACTGCTGAAAGTCGCGGACGGCATTCAACGCACCGTCCGAAGTCTCAATGTCGCCATGAAGGATCGAGCGGGACGCCGTCGTGAAGAAGATGACATTTGACTATGTTGCTCTCACCGACTGCGAACGATACGCGCAGCTCACTGGCCGACTGGCTGGAGCTGCAGGCGCTGTTCTCAACTAGGCTACTTGCATCCCGAGGCGATCTTGTCAATGCTTTTGACATCGCCGATGATGACCGAGAGGGACGCTTTTCCTTCGATGCCGATTCCGGCGAAGAACTAGATCAGAGCATCTTGGAAGAGCCTAAAACAGCTCTTATCGAGAATGTTTTCGACGAACTCGAGTTTCGAGCGGCATGCCTAGGCTCAAGCTATCCATTCATTGTCGATTCTCACCGCCGAACGGTTCGAGCTGAATTTCCGGCAGAAATTCAGTATGGTCAGGTCGTCTATACGTTTTGTTTGCTGGCCACTGCGCTACGTGAGAAGGTCGTGAGTGGCCTTTCTGACCAGGATGAGACTATCCGGCAACTCGAGCTTCTGTTTCAGGTGTGCGCTTGCCTTGCAGCTGGCGGCTACTTTGGTGGTGAAGTGTCCTCGTTTGGGTTCCCTCGCGCGGAAGGCACTGCCTTCCTACCGGCGCTAAAGACAGCGTACAGTCGCTTCGGATATGGGGATGTACGGATTGAGACTGAGGAGGGCAATCCGCATGCGACGAAGGATGGAGGCATTGATGTGATCGCGTGGCGCAACCACCCGGATCGGCTGCCCGCCAAGCTTTACTCACTTGGGCAATGCGCTTCTGGCAAGAACTGGAAGCAGAAGCCGGTAGCTTCAGAATTCGGACAGTTTCACGGCACTTGGTTTACGACATGGCCAGCCATATTTTGCGTGCCTGCGCTGTACATCCCGTTCCTGATCCACGATGAGTTGACCGAACCGGCAAGCGGCAGCTATGTCAACTCACGCGCCCGGCAGTTTGCACATCACGAGCGAAAGTTTGGTGTGATTTTCGACCGCCTGCGCCTCGCGTTCCACGCGGCCATATGCATGGCTAGCACCGCCAACGTTCGCGACACAGTTGATGGCACGACGAGAGCTATCGAGGTTGCAAATTGGGTGAACAACACCATCGCAAAGGCTAAACGGCGGGCGGAGGCCGCATGAGGCATCCGCTACATTCGATTTGCCCGTACTTTGCGATGTTCCCTGAAGACTTCGTTGCAAAGCAGTTGCTAG
>JAYVUH010000202.1:0-2102 GCA_043788115.1 Burkholderiales bacterium | reverse complement strand
CGGATTTTCCGCAGCGTTCAACGTTGATGAAGTTGTCGCAGATTTCATCGTTGTGGGACTACATCAACCGCGCCATGCCGTGGAATGCACCCAAGACATTGTCGGTCGACGAGGTGTATGCAGTGACGGCGTATGTACTGAATCTAGGCGACATCGTGCCGCCAGACTTCGTATTGTCTGACAAGAACATCGCGCAAGTGCAGGCGCAGCTACCGAATCGGAATGGGTTAGTTACCTACCTGCCGATGTGGGATGTCCGGGGCAAGGGTGACGTTACCAATAGCGCTTGTATGGTCAATTGCGTGAAGGAGGTCAAGGTATCCTCCTCACTGCCCGTGCACGCCCGCAATGCACACGGCAATCTGGCCGAACAGGATAGGGTTGTAGGCCCGTTTCGAGGTGCCGATACGACCCGACCGGCGCCTGCGGCAATGGTGTTTGCATCGGCCCGAGCCACGCAAGCCGCGCCGCTGGCAGCCGCAACAGCCAGTGCGCCGCCAAGCAGCGCAGCGGCACTGGCCAAGAAACATACCTGCGTGGCATGCCACAGCGCAGAGCGGCGCATCGTCGGGCCGAGCTATGCTGAGATCGCAAAAAAGTATGCCAACGATAGTGGTGCCGTCACAAAGCTTATCAACAAGGTCCGCCAGGGCGGATCAGGGATATGGGGGCCGATTCCAATGCCGCCGCAAGCGCAGATGACCGATCAAGATTTGAAACTGTTGGTGGAGTGGACGTTGCAGGGTGGCAAGTGAGGCTAAATACGATCTAGGTATTGACTCATGCCAATATTGCTAAAGGCTGGTCTTTGCGAAACTCTTGTATATTCAAATGCTTGCCTCATCGTTACAAGAGAATGTTTGATTATGGAAAGGGAAACAGATGAACAGACGTGACGTATTGAAGGCCAGCAGCGGTAGTACCGTGATGGCGCTGATGTTGAGTGCCGGGCTACTCAAAGCCGGTGATGTTGCCGCGCAGGAATGGAATAAGAATGCCTTTGACACCAAGAACCTCAACGATACTGTTAAGGCGCTTGGCGGAACAACGGCGATCGAATCAAAGGACATCACGTTCGTGAACGCGCCTGATATCGCGGAGAACGGCGCGGTCGTACCGATCGGCGTGCAGAGCAAGATTCCGAAGACCGACATGATCGCGATCTTGGTCGAGAAGAATCCCAATTCTCTCTCCGCTGCGTTCACGATTCCCGATGGTACCGAAGCGGTAGTGTCCACCCGCGTGAAGATGGGACAGACGTCCAACATTCACGCCGTGGTCAAAGCTGACGGCAAGTTTTACTTCGCGACTAAAGAAGTCAAAGTGACCCTGGGCGGATGTGGTGGTTGATAAGCACCTTGCCTGTCGCCGAAATACCCGGTTCGCAGAGTGGTGAAATTGATATCGTTAGCAAACAGCTGAAGTAAGGAGAAATTCATGGCAGATCCGATGAGAATTCGCGCCCAGATGATGGGTAATACCGTTGACGTACGTGTGTTGATGGCGCATGAAATGGAAACTGGGCAGCGCAAAGACGCAGCGGGCAAAACCGTTCCCGCCTGGTTCATTCAAAACGTGACGGCGACATGCAACGGCAAGACAGTGTTGTCGGCGCAATGGGGCCGGGCCGTGTCGAAGAACCCTTTTCTGTCGTTTCGTTTTACCGGTGCCAAGGCGGGCGACAAGGTGATCGTCAATTGGACAGATAACAAAGGCGACAAGCGTACCGACGAAGCGGTGATTTCGTGATCACGACGGTTCGGCGTGCGCTGACAGTGCTGATGGTGCTGGCGGGCGGCGTTCTGGCAACTGGCTGTGCGGTTGTTGTGAAGGGCGAGACCAAGGCGGATGCTGCATCTGCACCCAACCCCGTCAAGGTGATCTATCACGTTAGCGAAGGCGGTGATCAAGCAACCAATGCGCTGCGCAATATTCGCAATCATCTGTCCGCCGATCCCACGACGAAAATTAGTGTCGTCACCCACGCTAATGGCATTGATTTTCTGCTCGATGGTGCGAAGGACAAGAACGGCAATGACTATGCCTCGAACGTTCAAGAGTTGGTTAAACGCGGGGTCGATTTCCGCGTGTGCAAGATTACG
>JAYVUH010000201.1:0-6177 GCA_043788115.1 Burkholderiales bacterium | reverse complement strand
GTGTCAGACGCCGAGATTCGTAAAATGCGGCACGCCAATGGCATTCGCCCTGTTTATAAGCGCGTTGATACCTGCGCGGCTGAGTTCGAAACGTCTACGGCTTACATGTACTCGAGCTACGACGAGGAATGCGAATCGAAGCCAACCAACGCCAAGAAAATCATGATTCTTGGGGGCGGTCCAAATCGTATTGGGCAGGGCATCGAATTTGATTACTGCTGTGTGCACGCGGCACTGGCGTTGCGCGAAGATGGTTTTGAAACCATCATGGTCAATTGCAATCCGGAAACAGTGTCTACCGACTACGATACGTCCGACCGACTCTACTTTGAGCCCCTCACGCTCGAAGACGTTCTCGAGATTGTGGATATTGAAAAGCCCGTTGGTGTGATCGTCCAGTTCGGTGGGCAGACACCGTTGAAATTGGCGCGCTCGCTCGAGGCCAACGGTGTGCCGATCATCGGCACCACGCCAGACATGATCGATATGGCGGAAGACCGTGAGCGCTTCCAACAGATGATCCACCAATTGGGTTTGAAACAGCCACCGAATCGCACCGCCCGCACTAACGAGGAAGCCATCATCAAGGCCCGTGAGATCGGCTACCCGTTAGTGGTACGGCCATCCTATGTGCTGGGCGGGCGTGCCATGGAGATCATCCACGTCGAATCCGATCTCGAACGGTATATGCGCGAGGCGGTGAAGGTGTCGAACGATTCGCCGGTCCTACTCGATCGATTCTTGAACGACGCTATCGAGGTCGACGTGGACGCGGTTTCTGACGGGACGGACGTGGTGATCGGCGGCATCATGGAGCACATCGAACAGGCGGGTGTTCATTCAGGCGACTCGGCGTGTTCGTTGCCGCCGTTCTCGCTGGCGATAGAGTTGCAGGAAGTGCTGCGCCAGCAAACGGTAGCGATGGCCCGGGCGCTTAATGTTGTCGGCTTGATGAATGTGCAGTTTGCCATCAAGAAAGAAGATGGCAAGGACGTCGTTTACGTGTTGGAAGTCAATCCGCGAGCTTCGCGCACGGTGCCGTATGTTTCGAAAGCGATCGCCGCGCCGTTGGCAAAGATCGCTGCGCGAGCAATGGCGGGAAAATCGCTGAAGGCGCAAGGCTTCACAAACGAAATCACGCCGCCGTACTTCTCGGTAAAGGAAGCAGTGTTCCCGTTCATCAAGTTCCCTGGCGTGGATGTGATTCTGGGTCCCGAGATGAAGTCGACTGGCGAAGTGATGGGCGTTGGCAAGACCTTCGCCGAGGCGTTTGTGAAGTCGCAAATGGCGGCAGGCGTGAAGCTGCCTGCCACCGGCCCTGCTGCTGGAAAGGCGTTTATTTCGGTACGCAATGCCGACAAACCCAAGATCGAGGAGATCGCACGGGCGCTGATTGACCTCGGTTTCTCGCTAGTGGCGACCAAAGGCACGGCGGCGCATCTGGCAAAAGTCGGTATTCCGGTGGATGCGGTAAATAAGGTGCTGGAGGGCCGTCCGCACATCGTCGACATGGTAAAGAACCGCGAAGTTACCCTGATTGTTAACACCGTCGAGGAAGATAAACGCTCGATTCGCGATTCGTGGTCGATTCGAAATGCGGCGTTGCAAGGCCGCATCACGTACTACACTACCGTTTCAGGCGCGCGCGCGGCTTGCGTGGGCATGCAGCACTTGTCCGAACTTGATGTTTACTCGTTGCAATCGCTGCATAAGATGATGACAACGTAGAGTCCTTCAATGGCTAACGAAGGCTCGTCTCCGTTAACGGAACCTCTGATTAAGTCCGTTTAGTCGCTTCGGTTTGCAAAATGAGGTCGTTGCTCAACCAAAAATATTTCCTTACATATCAAATATATGCGGCGTAAATATTTTTGCGGGTCTGGCAACTGCGGCGCCTAGTCTGGCTTATAACCAACCACTTGGCCACCGCCTTTTGGTGGCTTAGTGGAATGGCTAGTAGTTTCATCAGAACTGAACTTAATCAGAGGTTCCTTAGTTGTGCCGTACGTAAACAAGCCTATTTTTCACAGGATTCATCCATGAGCAGCCTCGCAAAAGTACCGCTAACTGTCGCTGGTGCGGAAGCATTGAAAGTTGAACTGCACACCTTGAAGACCGTCGAGCGTCCCAGCGTCATCAAGGCGATTTCAGAAGCGCGTGCGCAAGGTGACTTGTCTGAGAATGCAGAGTACGACGCCGCCAAAGAGCGCCAAGGGTTTGTTGAGGGCCGCATTATCGAGCTCGAGGGCAAACTCTCCAGCGCGCAGGTGATTGACCCGAAAGCGCTAGACGACGATGGGCGCGTGGTGTTTGGCGTTACGGTAGATCTCGAAGCGGTCGAGACCGGTGCCAAAGTGAGCTATCAAATCGTTGGCGAAGATGAGGCGGACATCAAGTTGTCGAAAGTGTCTTTCTCCTCGCCCTTAGCGCGCGCCATGATCGGCAAATCAGCGGGCGATACCGTCGAAGTTCGTGCCCCCGGTGGTGCAGTGGAATACGAGATTGTGGACGTCCATTACATCTAAAAGTCGCCTATTGGCGGGCGTTTTGGGACGGTTTTGGCTGAAAACGCTCGTGGAATCTAGGGTTTCGCCAATCGGCTCTGCCAGATGAAGATCCTTTTCACCGGCTCGTCCGGCCCCAAGGTTGGCGCGACGGTGGCGTGCACCTTGTCCGGCCGCCACGACCTCATTGGTATCGACCTCGTTGCCGCGCCGACCACCACGCATATCGCGGATATCAGCAAGATTCTCGATTGGCGGCCATGGCTTGAAGGTATTGATGCGGTGGTTCATTTCGCGGCGTTGCACGCGCCGCACCGTGAAACGCATTCACGCGATGATTTCATGCGGCTCAATGTCGATACGACGGCCAGACTGGTAGAAGCGGCAAAGTGCGCAGGCGTGAAACGATTTGTGTTGGCGAGTACGACCTCGGTCTATGGGCGGGCGATGCGCTCAACATCACGAGCGGTCTGGGTGACGGAAGACCTGTCGCCGATTGCCGAAGACATCTACGACGAAAGCAAACTCGCGGCCGAAGACATCTGCCGCAAAGCCTTCGCACCAGACTTTGTCACCACGGCTTTGCGATTTTCGCGTTCATTTCCAGAGCCGCTTCCGTTGATGGCTCTGTACCGGCTGTATCGCGGGGTCGATGCGCGCGATGTTGCGCAGGCATTTGCATGCGCTCTCGATGCACCACTCGATACGTTCAGTGCGTTCAACATCTCGGGCGAGACCCCGTTCCTCGAAACCGACTGCGAAGCACTCATGACAGACGCGGCAAGCGTATTGGCGCTGAGGTGCCCAGCGATGGTGGAAACGTTTTCCCGTTGCCGCTGGTCGTTGCCTACGGCAATCGACCGAGTGTACGTCACTGCGCACGCACGCCTTGGTTTGGGCTACCGGCCGGTATATGGCTGGCAAGACGCACTGATGAGTCATCGATAAGCTGTTGTTTTTAAGAGATTTAGTCAAGGACACAGAGGTTGGCAATATGACCGCTGTATCCGATCTGGGCGGGCACCAACGCGGCGCGACAGGAAGGCCTAGGCGCCACCAACACTACGCCTCTCGTGTGGCGTCTCTGCTAAAATCGCAGGTTGTCGCATCCTCGCTTTCCGCTTTTTCAGCATCCGCATAATTCACAAGACCTCGTTTCGGGAGACCACAATGGCAACGGGCACTATCTTCATATTCACCTTGATTTGCGCCATCATTGCGCTTGCTTATGGGGCGATCCAGACTAAATGGATCCTGTCGCAATCCGACGGCAATGAGCGCATGCGCGAAATTGCCGCCGCCATTCAGGCCGGTGCCAAAGCGTATCTGAACCGTCAGTACATGACCATATCAATCGTTGGCGTGGTGTTGGCGATTGCCATCTTCGCGCTGCTGGGTTGGAAAACAGCGCTCGGATTTGTCATCGGCGCGGTGGCGTCCGGACTCGCTGGCTTTATCGGTATGAACGTGTCGGTTCGTGCCAACGTGCGTACGGCTGAGGCGGCGCGCAGCGGCATCAACGCCGCGCTGAACATCGCGTTCAAGGGCGGCGCCATCACCGGCATGCTGGTGGTCGGTCTGGGTCTGTTGTCGGTTGCGGGGTTCTATTACATGCTGCTTGGCGGTGCGTCGCACGGTGCCAAGATGAGCGACATTGTCAAGCCGTTGATCGGCCTCGCGTTCGGTTCATCCTTGATCTCGATCTTTGCGCGTCTGGGCGGCGGCATCTTTACCAAGGGCGCCGACGTCGGTGCCGATTTGGTCGGAAAAGTTGAAGCCAATATTCCTGAAGATGATCCACGCAACCCCGCGGTGATCGCCGATAACGTCGGTGACAACGTTGGCGACTGCGCTGGTATGGCGGCTGATTTGTTTGAAACTTACGCGGTGACGATTATCGCCACCATGGTGCTTGGTTCGCTCTTGATTACCGCCGACAAGGTGGTTGGCAATGTCGTGTTGTATCCATTGGTGCTTGGTGGATTTGCCATCATTGCATCCATTGTTGGCTGTGGATTCGTCAGCACCAAAGAAGGCGGCAATGTCATGAACGCGTTGTATCGCGGCTTGATCGTCGCCGGTGTCATCGCACTCGTCGCGTTCTATCCGCTGACGTCATGGATCATGGGCGACGTCGCAGGTGCCGGTCCCGGCTACGAGAAGTACAGCGTTATGAACCTGTGGCTTTGCTGCTTGGTCGGACTTGGTTTGACCGCGTTCCTCGTTTGGGTCACCGAGTACTACACCGGCACCCAATATGGTCCAGTTCGCCACGTTGCAGAAGCCTCAACCAAAGGTCACGCGACCAACATCATCGCCGGTATCGGTGTGTCGATGCGCTCAACCGCTTGGCCGGTGCTAGCGGTTTGTTTTGCGATCTACGGCGCTTACACCTTGTCCGGCTTGTACGGTATCGCCATTGCCGCGACATCAATGTTGTCGATGGCCGGCATCGTGGTGGCACTCGACGCATATGGTCCAATCACCGACAACGCCGGTGGTATCGCCGAGATGGCGGGTCTACCGAAAGAAGTGCGTGACGTTACCGACCCGCTCGACGCGGTTGGCAATACGACCAAGGCCGTGACCAAAGGCTATGCAATCGGCTCGGCAGGCTTGGCATCATTGGTGCTGTTCGCTGACTACACGTTCAAGCTCAATGAAACCGGCCGCAACCTGACGTTTGACTTGTCTGATCCGGCCGTCATCATCGGCCTGTTCGTCGGCGGCATGATTCCTTACCTGTTCGGTGCAATGGCGATGGAAGCCGTGGGCCGTTGTGCGGGTCTGGTAGTCGACGAGGTTCGTCGCCAATTCCGTGAAATCAAGGGCATCATGGACGGCACCGGTAAGCCGGATTACTCGCGTGCGGTCGATATGCTGACCAAAGGCGCCATCAAGGAAATGATCATCCCGTCATTGTTGCCGGTGTTGGCACCAATCGCGATTGTTGTTGTTGTCGGCGGCCTGATGGGCTTAGATAACGGCATCAAGGCACTCGGCGGCATGTTGATGGGCACCATCATCACGGGCTTGTTTGTTGCGATCTCGATGTGTACTGGCGGTGGCGCGTGGGACAACGCCAAGAAGTACATCGAAGAAGGCAACCACGGTGGCAAGGGCTCGGACGCGCACAAGGCAGCAGTCACGGGCGACACCGTCGGCGATCCGTACAAAGACACGGCTGGCCCGGCAGTAAACCCTCTGATCAAGATCATCAACATCGTTGCACTGTTGATCGTGCCATTGTTCGGGACTGTGTCGCCGGCCACCAGCGCGCCTGTATCACCTGTAGCACCGGTAAAAGTGGAACAGAAGGCAGCGCCAGCCGCAGTACCGGTTGTGCCGGTCGCAGCGCCGGCAGCGATGGCACCAGCTGCGTCAGCCGCCGCTGCGGCAGCCCCAGCACCGGCCGGTGCACCTAGCGCAGCACCTGCGCCAGCAACAACTGGGACGGCGACCCCGGCAGCGGTGAAGCCAGCCGAAGCGCCAAAGAAGTAGATCTATTTTTTGCGGCTGCTCAGCTAGGGAGGGTCTGATTAAGTTGCTTTGGTTCAGATGGTGGTGAGATTGAGGCAGCGGCTAGGCATGCGACGAAGGTGCGTTGCGGGGCTACCGCACGAGAAGCATCACAACGCAGATGCCTCGATATCGCCGCAAAATGAATTGAATG
>JAYVUH010000200.1:0-11530 GCA_043788115.1 Burkholderiales bacterium | reverse complement strand
CTGGCGGACTCGATCTCTATCGCTCCACCAACGGTGGCACATCATTCGAACGGATCAGTACATGGCAAGCAGCCGGCCCGGGGTTACCCCAACCGCATGCCGACCACCATGTCATCGTTTCGCCGCCGAACTATGGGCCGGCCAATCGAACCGTGTACTTCGGCAATGACGGCGGAATCTACCGTTCCACGAACATTGATTCGGCGGGCGCGAACGGCACGTCGACGTGGCAGAACTTGAACAATGAGCTGGGCATTACGCAGTTCTATGGCGGAGCCGGTCTTGCGGCGGCGGGTGGAAAGATCATCGGAGGCACGCAGGACAATGGCACGCTGCTGCGCGCCGCTGGCTCGACGGGCACCAATTGGTCGCGCATTTTTGGCGGCGACGGCTTTTTCGTCGCGGTCGATCCTGTCAGCGACGCCACCACCTACGGCGAGCTCTACTACGCGGCGGTCTTTCGCAACGGCAACTTTATTTGTACCGGCATCACCGAAGCGTACAAGGGCACTGACACCAATCCTGCGTGCGGACCGGGGACAACCGAACAGGCCAACTTCAATTCGCCGTTTATCCTTGACCCGAACAACCGGGATCGCATGCTGGTCGGTGCAAATTCGCTGTGGATAAGCAATAACGTACGCGTCGGTACGCCAATCTGGACGGCGATCAAGCCGCCGGTGACTAATCCGAATAGCACCCGCTACATCAACGCGATTGCGGTCGAGACCGGCAACGCCAACGGCATCTGGGTCGGGCATAACGCGTCAAATACAACGGGGCTGCCTACCCAAATCTTCAAGACCGTCAATGGCCTCAGCGCGAGCCCAACCTGGACTAATGTTGCGGGGACCGGCATGCCCACGTCTGCCATCAATCGCATTACCGTTGATGCGGGCAATCCGAATCGAGTTTGGGTTGCATATTCTGGCTTTTCAACCAACCGCCTGTGGGTCACCGACGACGGCGGCAGCAACTGGCGCAGTATTTCGAGCGGGCTGCCAGCAGTCACCATCCATGACGTGAAGCGTCATCCACTCCAACAAAACTGGCTGTACGTTGCTGCGGCCAACGGTGTGTACACGTCGCAAGACAACGGCACCACATGGACGGCGGTCAACGACGGCCCGAACAGTGTGCGTGTACGCGAATTGTTCTGGCACGACAGCACAACACTGATCGCCGCCACCTATGGTCGAGGCATGTTCAGGACGACCGCCATTCCGGATATCAGCGTAATCGGATTCCAACCAACCAATTACGCTGTGCCCGAGGGTGGATCAGTCACGTTGCTGGTACAGCGCACCGGACCATTAACCGGTCAAGCGACCGTCAACTACACAACACAGGCCGGCACGGCCACCAGCGGCGCTGACTTTTCGCCAACCAACGGTACGCTTAGCTGGCCGTCAGGTGACGGCTCGACGCGCACCATCGTCGTACCCATTCTGCAAGACTCGATTCTTGAGGGGCCCGAGACCTTCACGGTCATCCTGAGCGGTGCCACGGGCAGCAGCGTTGGCGACAGCAAAGCGACGGTGACCATTGTTGATGATGAGCCCGATGTATTTCCACCCAACTGCACGATGCCCACCACCGGTTGGTCGAAACCCGCGGCGGCGGACACGACATGGGAAGTCGCGCGCGACAGCAGCTCGGAGGGATCGTGCAGCTTGAAGTCCATCTCACCGGGGGATTCGCCGCCAAATCTTTTCACCAAGAAATCGCAGATTCAGTTCGTCGGCACATTTGTCGCAGGCAACATCACCTTCGATCGCCGCGTATCGAGCGAAGCCGGTTGGGACTGTTTCCGCTTCTCCATTGACGGCATACAACAGAACGTTGGTAGCACCTGCACAGCAACTCAAGGCGGCAGTGGCGCGGGCGGCATCGGCGCGTCGGGAGAAGTACCGTGGAGTGCGGTAAGCATCCCGGTCAGCGCGGGCCAGCGCACGCTCGTCTGGAGCTATGAAAAGGACGACTCCACCGCGACGGGTGACGACGCGGCGTGGATCGACCGATTGGTCATGCCCGTAGCAGGTCTCGTGCAAGCGTCGCTCACGGTGACTCGTAGTGGCAACGCGACCGGCACGGTAACCTCGTCCCCGTCTGGCGTCGATTGTGGCTCGACCTGCAGCGCGAGCTTTACCGGCTCCCCGGTCGTGACACTGACGGCTGTCGCGACGAGTGGTGCCTATTTCGCCGGGTGGACTGGTTGCGCGTCAGTGACCACAACGACCTGCCAGATCACAATCGATGCGGCGAAGTCTGTCACCGCAACATTCACAGCGACACCTGCACTGGCTCCGCTGGCCAAACGAGGTGGCGTTGATCTCGACGGTCAAGGACGAAGTGCCCTGGTGGTGCGCGCGGCAACGGGCAATCAATTGCAGGCGGGCAGACTCGTCAACAACGTCTTGCAGTGGACTGCGATGGCGGACCCCGGACCGGACTTCCGGTTGATCGCCGCAGTAGACTTCGCCGGCAACGGCAAATCGGATTTGCCAATGTTGCGCGATAACCCGGCACTGCTAAACGCCAACGGACAAGGTAGCGCGCAGTTCTGGCCGGACTTTGTTGGCACCACCCCGGTCACGCTACGCGACGTCAAACCGGCGTGGGACGTGCAAGCGGTCGGCGATCTGGACGGTGACGGGTTTGGTGATCTCGTCTGGCGCTTCCGTGGGCAGAGCGCTAACATCGATGATCAGGGTGTTTCATACATCTGGTTTACCAACGGCAGCGGCGTCACACAAGTTCGCAAGCGCGGTGGCGCACCGCTGACCTGGACCTTGCTCGGCGCGGCGGATCTGAATGCCGACGGTTCATCCGACATGCTCTACGTCAGCCCGGCGAACGCGATGCGCGCCTTGATGGCAACTGCGGCGGCAACTGCGCCGCGGACCTGCGCCAATTTGTCCGCAGGGTCGATCCCGACAGGCTTTACCGCGTTAAAGCTTGCCGACTTCACTGGCAACCGCCGCGGCGATGTACTGATTCGCAATGCAACCTCGGGCGAGGTACGCGTCATCAGTTTGAATGGCGCAGGCTTGTCGCTTCCCGCCTTTACCGGCAACCCTGACGACCAGAACGCATCGTGCACCAGTTCTTCGTTGTCGCTCGCGCAGAGCGTATTCAATATTGCGGCCACCGCCGATCCATCTTGGAGCTACTTTGCCAGCGGCGACTTCAACGGCGACGGTATTTTTGACATCGTCTGGAAGCGGCCCGACAATTCGCTGGTGCTTTGGTTGATGAACGCTAATGGCGCTGCGCCTACGGTGATCACCAACGCCGGTACCGCGCCGTCAGGCAGCACGCCGCTATCGCTGCAATGACCTGCGAACTCTGCGACAGCATCGGTGGCGAGGAACTGTTTCGCGATGCCAAGTTGCGTGTTGTTGCCGTAACTGGTGCCGAGTCCGTCTACTGCGGATTCTGCCGTGTGATATGGAACACACACGTGAAAGAACTCACCGATCTTTCACGTGATGACCGCAATCAATTCATGGATGCCGTCTATCGGGTGGAGACTGCGCTGCGATCGTCGCTGGTGCCCGACAAAATGAACATCGCGAGCCTCGGCAACGTGACGCCGCACCTTCACTGGCACGTCATTCCGCGCTTCAAAGATGATGTCGCCTTCCCCAAGCCGATCTGGGCTCATACAACATCACCATCAAATGCTTCCAATCTTGACGCTTCCGGCGCTACACTAGGCGACAGCACAGAATGGAAAGCCGCCGTTCGCTTCGCATTGGGTGCGGATTGAGACATTGACATTTCATTTGTCGGACCGGCACAGCGCGAACGCGCTGCTGTAACCACCGCCCCTGATGAAACGTCGCATTTGAGGAAGGTTTTGTTGATGGCGATTCCCACTTTGCCAATTTTTAAGCCCGGTTCGCTATTTTTTTTCGACGCGCGATCGTGCAAGGATTGGCTCAAGGTTGTTCCACTGACCAATGTACCGTACGCACAGCAAAAGCTGCTTGACGCACTTCGCATGCTCAATCGCGATACCAACTTTGCGCCGATTGAACGGCTCACCTGCTTAGAGTTACTGCGCGACAAAGTTGCGTTTCTGTTGGGTGAGCAACGTTCGCGTTATGTCGGTAAAGCGTTACCGTTGTCCAATACCGATATCGCGGGATGGAATATTTCCAGCGCGCTGTTGGCTGAAATGGAGTCAGGCTATCGGCGCTGCTATCAGGATGCCCAGCGCACCGATGCCGCGCTGGGCAAGCACGCGGCATTGATCATTCAGCGCACGGTTCGTTACATCGGGCTGGGCATGCTGATGTCTGGATTTATTTACCGGCGATTCGACCCCAGCATGTGGATGCGCCTGCACCTGCAGTGGCTCGAAGCGGAGGCACGCGGCTTAACCGATGAAAAAGTGAAAGACTCGATCGGCGCGATCGATGGCAACTCAAGTGTGGCACAAGCCTATATCGCCGTGCTGCTCGGGCAGTTGGCTAATATTCATGAACTCGGCTCAAGGGATATCAACTTTGTAGACGCGGTACTCAAGCGTTTCTCGCAGAAGGTTGTCATTAGCGACGTCAACTCCACTGAACGACCAAACATGCCGGGCCAATCGCTGGTGGTGGACTTGCTGTCAAATACCGGCGCAGAGTTTCGCGCGCAGACCGCAGCAATAGAGCACGCTCGATTTCTCGACGTCAGCGAACTTTCAAAGTCGTTACGCCGACGCATCAAGAAACTTTCTGAGGGCGCGGAGACGGCCTCGGTCGATCTACCCGCAGATTGGGCGCCAGTGGAGGCCTCAGCGCAACTCTCGCGGATGCACAAGAAATGGTGCGAAGGCAATGACCGGCAGGTAATCGCAAGCGCGCCGGTTGAAACCGAGGCCATCGTCGCCTTCGGCATCACCGAGACACACTTCTTTTTGTCCGGCGATCTGTTCGAGCAGCCGGCTGTCAAGCGCGAGATGACGCGCCAGGAGTTGAGCGACATCTCGTTGTTTGGGCGCGTGTCAGAAGCGACCATCAGGGCGCGCTACGCTGAGTTCAACTACGGCTCGGAGACCTGGCCGGTGGTCGATGAAAGCCGCGATCACTTGCGCCTTGTGCGCCCGGCGAATAGCACGCGTGGCGTGGCGATCGGCAAGTTGGTCGGCGTTAAGCGGGGTAGCCCGGGCGAGTTCTACCTAGGCGTCATCTGCGAGTTGGCTGAAGAAACACCTGGCCACTTCACGGTTGTCCTCGCCATCCTTCCCGGCAAGCCGGAGGCGATTTCGGTCCGTTCCACCGACCACAAGATTCGCACCAGCACCTACACGCAGGGCTTTCGCCTGCCGCGCATGGAGAGTATTGGCGTTGACGAAACGTTCATCATCCCGGCCAGACTGGTAGAACGCGGTCGCGGGCTGGATTTTTTCGCGCAGGGGCACAGTAGCGCCAAGCAAGTCAAGGTGGTCAGTTTCATCAAGCGCGGTGACGATTTTGATCGGGTCACCATCGCCGAGTAACGCGCCTCACCGGCCCGGCAAGTTATTGCTGCCATTGGCGACCAAACACAATGACATCCACTTCGCCGTGATGGGCGTATGTTGGTGACCAATCATTTTTCGATCGCTTGATCGTGCACGGACACCCCATGAAAACCGCACTGCTGACCATTCTTCTCGCCTTTGCCTTGCCGGTTGCCGATGTCTGCGCACAGGCCTTCGACCATACCCACGCCGCGTTCTCGGCGTTACTCAAAAAGCATGTCGTGCTGATTGACGGTGGCAAGGCATCGCACGTCCGATACGCCGAATTGGCCAAGGATCGCGCTGCCTTAAAGAGCTATCTCGACAGCCTCGCCACCGTGAAGGAGACCGATTTCAACGCCTGGTCGTCTGCACAACGGCTCGCCTTTCTGGTCAACACCTACAACGCGGCGACACTGGAACTGATCGTTCAACACTATCCGGTCAAGTCGATCAAAGACATCGGCGGCACGTTCAACAACCGCTGGAAACGCAAATTCATCAAGCTGTTCGGGCGCGAAGTCTCGCTCGACATGATCGAGCACGACACGCTCCGCAAAGCCGGTGCCTATAACGAGGTGCGGGTGCACTATGCCGTGAACTGTGCATCGATCGGCTGCCCCGCGCTGCGTGAGGAAGCGTTCGTCGCGGACCGGCTCGAGAAGCAGCTTGAGGAACAGGCGGTGCGTTTTTTGTCAGACCGCTCGCGCAACCGCTTTGTCAACGGCAAGCTCGAGGTATCCATGATCTTCAAATGGTTCGCCGAGGACTGGGAGCGCGGTTACACCGGGTTCGACAGTCGCTCGGTCGCGATCAAATCGCGCGAGGATTACTTCAGCCGCTATGCCAATGCACTTGCCGATAGCGCAGCTGACCGGCAGCTGGTCGGCGCCGGGAAGTTTTCCATCAGTCACCTTGATTACGATTGGTCGATCAACGAAAAAAAATGAAGCTCGCCATTTGACGGCCTGTTTCAGCGCTTTTTGCCCCAAAGTGCGCTCTGCTGCTAGAGTTTGCGCGGCGGCCTAGATGTCGATTCCCTCACGCCAAATCCCGCGAAGCCGGGGCAGCCGCCGACAGCGGTGACGTCAATGGCTAAAATAGTCCGATGTCATTGGCCATTATCATTCCCGCACTCAACGAGGCGGACAACATCCGCAGCACTCTCACGTCACTGCAAGCCATGCGTGCGCGCGGCGTGCGGGTGATTGTGGTCGACGGCGGCAGCACCGACGCCACCACAACCCTCGCCGCCGGCATGGCGGATCTGGTCATTTCCAGCACCAAGGGGCGGGCGGCACAGATGAACGTCGGCGCCGCCGCCTGCAACGACGACTGGTTGCTGTTCCTGCACGCAGATTCAATGCTGCCGCCCGATGCGGATCAGCGCATCGCCACCGCGCTCGGTGGCGGCCAATGCTGGGGGCGTTTTGATATTCGCATCACCGGCGGACACTTCATGTTCGCCGTCATCAGCTGGTTCATGAATCACCGCTCACGACTGACCGGCATCGCCACCGGCGATCAGGGGTTATTCATGACGAGGCGCTCCTACGACGCCATCGGCGGCTTTCCCGCACAGTCACTGATGGAGGATGTCGAGCTGTGTAAACGACTCAAAGGCGCACACCTCGCGGGCCCGGCATTGCTTGCCGAGCGCATCACCACCTCGGGGCGCCGCTGGCAACAACACGGCGTCTGGCGCACCATCTTGCTGATGTGGCGGCTGCGCTTTCAGTATTGGCGCGGCACACCGGCGGCAGAACTCCACGCTGCGTACTATCGAAAGTAATTCGATTTCTAATTCATTGGTGCATTAATGATTCAAATTCAACGCCAGTAGCCTGCAAGAAGCGCAGCGTAGTGAAGCGACGCGCAGGGCGGTCACCACACAAGCACCGTCTTGCATTGCCCCCGGCTCTAAGCATACCGGGGCTAAAGGCCGCTCCATGGCGGGCTACTCCGTCAATAAATGATTAATGGTTTGGAAATGGAATTAGATGCCAAAGCAAACCTGCATCTTGATATTTGCCAAAGCGCCGATTCCGGGCGAGGTCAAGACGCGACTGATTCCAGCCATCGGCGCGGAACGCGCGGCGATGCTGCACGCAGCACTAGTCGAGCGCGCGCTTGAGACGGCATCATCCACCGGACACGAGGTCGAGCTGTGTTGCACCCCCGACGCCTCGCACAGTTTCTTCCATGAGTGCGCGGAAGATTTCGATTGCATGCTGAGCGAACAGGGCGACGGCGACCTTGGCGTTCGCATGCGCGCGGCGATCGAGGATGTGCTTGCAGACTTTGATTTTGTTGTTATTGTTGGCGCTGACTGCCCATCGGTCACGCCGAGACATATCAAGCAAGCGATTGCCGCGTTGGTAGAGCACGATATGGCGCTGATCCCCGCTGAGGATGGCGGCTACGTGCTGATCGCCGCGCGCCGCGTGAGCGCTTCGATGTTCGACGGCATCGATTGGGGGACAGGCAGCGTGCTGGCACAACAACGGAAAGCGCTAAAACTCGCGGGGCTGTCGTTCGTCGAGCTTGAGACATTGTGGGATGTCGATCGCCCGGAAGATCTGGTGCGCTTGCAGACACTCAAGCCGCCGTTGGCATTTTTTTTACCGCCATGCTGAAGACGCGTGCTGCTCAATGGAGCGCTACACTGTTCACCATCTCGTTGGCAGCGGTTGCGGCCCAGTTGATGCCGGTGGTATTTTCAGCGCACCCGCCGGGCGCTATATTGCCCTCCCACTACTACGTCCTCTCGGTGCCTAGGGTCAAGAAAAATCAGTTTGCTCTGGTTGATGAGTTGGGCACAACCGTGTTGCAAGTAGATTCACAGGATTCGGCGGGTGCCGTCGCGTTGCCGTTCAACGTCCAACCGAACGGCACACCGTATTTGGCGTGGCGCTGGAAGATCAATCGTGTGGTTGAGAGCGCCGACACCACCAAGAAGTCCGGCGACGATTACGCGGCGCGCGTCTATGTTTTTTTTGACGTGCCCCTCGAATCGCTGTCATTTACGGAACGCGCCAAGATCCGTCTAGCGCGATTGGTGACGGGCGGCGATGTCCCCACCGCCGCACTCTGCTACGTTTGGGACAACAAGGCTGCGGTCGGCGTGAGACACTGGAGCCCCTATACCAACCGCGTACATGTTTTGACCCTACAGTCCGGCAACAAGCACGCCAACGAATGGATGGACGAAAAACACGATGTCGCGGCGGATTTTCGCGCGTCTTTCGGTACCGCTGCGCCGCGGATCATCGGTGTGGCGGTCGGCAACGACACCGACCAGACCGGCGAACGCGTCACCACTTGGTTTGGCGATGTGAGCTTCCATGCAAAGTGAACGTTTGAGTTTACCGACTATATGAAGCAGCTCGTATTACTCGGCGGAGGCCATGCCCATGTTCATGTACTAAGAACGCTCATTACACAACCGCTGCACGATGCTGAAGTGACGCTCATCACACCTTATGCGCAGCAGGTGTATTCAGGCATGTTGCCCGGCTGGATCGCTGGTCACTACGATATTGAGGACTGCGTCATTCCGCTGGCACCGCTCGCAGAGGCGGCGGGCGTTCGCTTCGTGCAGTCAGCAGCAACAGGAATTGTATTAGACGCCGGACACGTCGAATGCGACAACGGCAAGCAGATTGGCTTCGATCTGCTCTCGATCGATAGCGGCTCGGTGGCCAGCGTCGCAGGGATTCCCGGCGCGCGCGATTATGCAACCGCCATTCGACCGATCGAACAATTCATTGACGTCATCACGACGCTCAAGTCGCGTATGTCGATGCACCGTGGCGCGCCGACCCGCATCACGGTGGTCGGCGCCGGAGCGGGTGGCGTTGAAGTTGCGTTGGCGCTGCAATTTGCCGGGCAACGGGATGGCGGCAACGAACCGGCATGCGCGGTGACGCTCGTCTCTGCGGCAAATACGCTGCCCGGTAGCGTCGGACCACGGATCGAGCGGGCGCTGGACGCGGCCGGCGTTACGTTACTATCCGGCGTCGCGGCGACTTCCATCGAGCAACACGGCGTCACACTGGCCGACGGCACCACCATTGCTGCGGATAAGGTCATCGTTGCGCTGGGTGCCGCCGCCGCATCGTGGCCGGCCAAGTCCGGCCTAACATGCGATGCGCAGGGCTATATCGTCACCAACAAGTACTTGCAATCCATCTCGCACCCGAACGTGTTTGCCGCCGGTGATTGCGCCACAATGGGTGATTTCAACCGGCCCAAGTCTGGCGTCTATGCCGTACGTGCCGGCCCACCGCTGGCGGCGAATTTGCGACGCGCGCTGAATGAGGAGTCGCTGTCACCTTATGCTCCGCAGACGCGTTCCCTGTATCTGATTTCAACCGGTCGGCAATACGCCATCGGCTCGTGGGGCCTGCTGTCGTGGGAGGGCGCATGGGTATGGCGTTGGAAAGATCGAATCGATCGCGCGTTTATGGCGAAGTATCTGCTCCCCGGAAAGCCTGTCTAGTCGGGCTGATCTCTAGGGACCAGCGCCAAATACGCTTGGACCCCACCTCCGGACAGCGGTTTCATCATTACGCTTAACGTGTGACGCCGATCACCAAGTGCATAGTCTTCACGAACGCGGACTTGCTGAAAACCACAGCGCTGCCAAAACCTTACGCCGCGCGCGTTTTCCACCACCACGCCGAGGCGCAGCCAGTGCGCTCCATTTGCGTGCATCGCGCGTTCAATCGCTTGGTAGATCTTGGGCGCCAAGCCGTTACCATGCTGGTTGGTCGCCACCAAGAATAATCCAATATGCCAAACCGATTTGGCAAACAGATCCGATACGATCTCGGCGACGCCTAGCAACTCGTCTCGAGCATCAACGAAGCCCAGCATGAATTTGCATGCCATCGGGAACTCGACGAGGGTCGATCATGAAACTCATCATCCTAGAAACGGCAGTTGGACGGGTGCGAGTGTGCGTTTTTGCGGCTTTCTGGCAAGGCGCGACGACGACGCAGACTGCACTCTGCTAGGAGAAGCAACGCTGCCAGAAAGCCGCAAAAACGTGCAATCGCACTCGTAGCGATCTCACCCAAAAGGTGAACACCTTGAACACCCGAAAGCACAAATGTATCAAGCCTTATTGACCAAGATTAGCGGTCAACTGCCGTTTCTAGGATCATAGGCGTCGCCGTCACGCGGCGCTCTTCCCAACACCATCTGGCTGTATTCAGGGTTTGCAACATAGAGTTGCTGCATCACCGCAATATCGCCTTCGATCAATTCCACAATGCGGTGGCGGTCAAGTGATGCGAACTCGTGTCGCGCCTGCTTGGATAGTTGCGGCACCCTTATCGGCCTCGGGCTAGACTGCTCGCGCCGTCGGTCTAGGCTGCGAGCGCAGCGCGTTGCGCCAAGATCAACTTGACGATGCCGCTTTCGGCTACCACCAGCAACTGGTCCGACTGCGCGCGGGTGAAGGGCACACCTTCTGCGGTGCCTTGAATCTCGATGAACGTGCCGGACCCGGTCATGACCACGTTCATGTCGGTCTCGCAGGTTGAGTCCTCAATGTAGTCGAGATCCAGAATGACACCCGTCGCGTCGATGCCGACCGAAACCGCTGCGACAAAATCCAGGATCGGCGTTTGCTTGACCAGCCCTCTTGCCATCAACGACGAGACTGCGTCGTGCATGGCGACAAACGCGCCAGTAATCGACGCGCAACGCGTGCCGCCGTCCGCTTGCAGCACATCACAATCGAGCGTGATTTGCCGTTCACCGAGCGCCTTCAAATTCACCACTGCACGAAGACTGCGTCCGATCAGCCGCTGGATTTCCTGTGTACGACCGGTCTGCTTGCCACGGGCCGCTTCGCGATCGGTACGCGTGTTGGTCGAACGCGGCAACATGCCGTACTCGGCAGTCACCCAGCCTTCGCCAGAATTTTTTTTGTGCGGCGGGACACGCTCTTCGACGCTTGCATTGCAAAGAACTTTGGTATCACCGATTTCAATCAGCACCGAGCCTTCCGCGTGCTTGGTATAG
>JAYVUH010000199.1:0-2101 GCA_043788115.1 Burkholderiales bacterium | reverse complement strand
ACACGAGCGCCGAGCAGCGACGCTGAACTTTCACAAAACCGCCTCTGGTGCAGGCCGGAGAGGAGCCGCCGCACTGCGGCGGCCCGTGGAACAAACTGCTTGAACTGACACGCTTGCGAGCGTGCGCTTGTGTGGTTGAGAAATGGCGCGCCGTTTGAGCAATTCGGTGGCGCGCTGTGACACCTGCGATTCTCTTCGGACCGCGAGGCAGAAGCCAGCGTTCGTACGATGCGGAGCATGCTTTCTTCTGACGCCTAACGTTCGAGCTAAGCGGGCGACGACGGCAGGACACGCTGGACAGCAAGCGCAAAATGGGGCGAAGCCCCAGCGCTTGATGGCTGGCGTGGCCTGCCGTTGGCGCTCCGCTTGAGCGAGGGGTTAGGCGTCACACCCGCGCACCGCTGTCGACGATGTATTTGGCTCTCTCGTACAGCTCGTCGAAGGTGATGATCTCAGGTGCCTTCAAGTCGCGTCGGAACAGTTCGAACGATGAGTACTTTTCTTCGTTGATCCCGTGTGCAACACGAAACTCCGATAGTGAGCCAATGACCAAGAATGACCTTGGTTGATACAAGAAGAGCGTCTCACCGGTGGGCGCACCACTTGTGTCCTTGAGTTCAACCTTGGATCGAATGTTTGTCAGCGATACCTGTACCGAGCGTTGTACTTGAGCGACGCCACCGGCGAGTTCGTCGGATACCTGCCAGCATTCCTTCCGGTAGGGCTGTGCAACTGGCTTCAGCAAATCGGATTTGTGTGTCTTGATCTCTCCAAATGACAATGCGCTGATGAGACCTTGAGTCTTCAGAAGCGCGTCCACGCGCTTGCCGGCACCGAGAAAGTCGTGTCCTTTAACCGCAGTCTCAAGTTTCGCTTCGTCCAGGGGTGAGTTGAGAACGTAGTTCAGTCCGTAACCAAAGATCCAGGTGTTGTTCTCAAAAAACGCCTGCCAAACCGCCTCCGGTCCCTTGCTTACGCCCAGGCTTCTCCGCTGCGCTTCAAAGTATTGCTCGTCTTCAAGAAGTGCGGCGAACTCGGCAAGCTGCTTGCGGCGATGTCCCAGCTCAGCCACGTCGCGTGCGGAGATTTTCGTGCGAATGAGTTCTTCGACCAGTTCAGGTTGTCCCGCGAGAAGGTCTAGGGCTTGCTGTCGGGTAAGCACAAGACTGGAAACAAACTTGTCATCCAGTTTTGCCCCCAACTCGTCACGCAGCGGCAGAAGCTCGATATTGCTCAGGAAGTTGTAGAGAGTCCCGATCTCTCCGCCGCCAAATGTGAAGTGCGTGTTGTGCGGTGCGCCACTTTCTACGGTGTATCGTTGAAGTTGAAGCGTGAAGACGCCCCGCGTGTCCTCATAGAACTTGGCAACGATCTCTTGGCGCGCACCATTGGTGATGCGCAGTGAGACCTGCTTTCCATCTTTGAAGAATTGGTGTGACTCGGCGCAGTCAATCACCTTCGAAACCACTCGAAATGGGCGTTCGAACTCGTGAACTTGACCGTCCTCCGCTTTCCGGTACTGCTTCTGGGATAGCGTCCGGCTCAGATAAACCCGGTCCGGTCGCTTGTTCTTGAAGTACTCGTACTCTTCGCTCATGGTCGCAATGTACGACAGTGTGGGCTTTGTGACGCCTAACGTTTGAGTTAAGCGGGTGACAACGGCAGGCCACCAGGCCCGCGCGGTGCAGGATAGACCACGGCGCCGCGCGGGCCTGGCGGCCTGCCGTTGGCGCTCCGCTTGAACGAAGGGTTAGGCGGCAGTTTCTGCGACGACTCTTGCGAACGACCATACGCCCGACTTTGACGTGGCGAACGGTAGCGGACTTTTGTGCTGGCCAGAAGACGGCCGGCACCGGTGCAGTTGAATGAACACGCCGGCACACGAGCGTCGAGCAGCGACGCTGAAAGTTCACAGACCCGGCTCCGCTGCGGGCCGGATGGGAGCCGCCGCACTGCGGCGGCCCGTGAAACAAGTTGCCTGAAATGACCTGCCCGCGAGCGCGTGGCAGTGAGATGGGGAAATAGCGCGCCGGTTGAGTACTTCGGTGGGGCACTGCCACACCCGCGATTCTCTTCGGACCGCGGTGCAGAACCCAGGATG
>JAYVUH010000198.1:0-4488 GCA_043788115.1 Burkholderiales bacterium | reverse complement strand
TATTTACGATACCGCGATGCTGTTGCCCTGGCCGTCGTGGTTTGAGGTGTCCCGCACCATCAAGGTGGAGATCACCGCGCAAAAGTCACCCGTTAAGAGTCTCGACTTCACCACGTTGAAAGTGAAGGATGCGATTTGCGACAAGTTTCGTGAGGTCATGAACGAGCGCCCGTCGGTGGCCACACGCGAGCCGGATGTGCGAATCCACGCACACCTAGATCAAACGGAAGCGTCGCTCTATGTCGATCTCAGTGGTGAACCGCTTTTCAAGCGGGGCAAGCGCGAACACACCGGCGAAGCACCGCTGAAAAAAAATCTCGCGGCCGGGATTATTGCGCTATCCGGTTGGCAGCCGCACGAAACCTTTTTTGATCCGATGTGCGGCAGCGGCTCGTTTCTGGTCGAGGCAGCCGAGATTGCACTTGGTGTGGCGCCAGGCCTGTCGGGCGGCTCACCGCGAAAATTCGCCTTGCAGAAACTCAAAGAATTTGACGAGCCACTTTGGAAGCGCCTGATTGACGAAGCGCGCGCCAACGAGAAGCCGAAATCGCTGTCGTCCATTTTTGGTTCTGATATGTACGGCGACGAACTTAAGATCGCGCGCGAGAACCTCGTCGCCAACGGGCTTGGTGATTGTGTCCAACTCAAGCAAGCAAACATCCTCGAGATATCCGCCCCGTCCGATACCGGTGTGCTGGTGACCAACCCGCCTTATGGCGACCGTATCGGAGACGCCGCTGCACTGATCGAGTTATACCCCAAGCTTGGCGATTTGCTGAAGCAAAAATTTGTCGGCTGGCGGGCCTATTTCTTCTCCGGCGATACCAACTTGCCGAAGGGCGTTCGACTCAGCACCAGTCGCAAGACACCGCTGTTCAACGGCAAGATCGAGTGCCGCCTCTACGAGTACAAGCTCATTGCTGGGAGCAATCGAAAAGAGGCGGTGCTACCAGAGTAAAGTCGTTTATTGGCGGGCAGTTCCAGCCAAAAACACTCGGAAACAGCCGTCTTTGCTAGAGTTTTACTGATGAACGACAAGACGCTGGCGGTGACGAAAGAGAAATTCCGGTGCCACGCCCATGATGGCGCGAACGGTACGAGAGAGATGCGCTGAATCGGCGAAGCCGGCCGAGAGCGCGGCAGTGGTGAGCGAATCGCCGGCCATCGCCAGATCCAATGCGCGGCGCATTTTTTGCCACAACACATACCGCCGCACCGGTACGCCCACTTGCTCCTTGAACAGGTGTGCGAATCGCGACGGCGATAGATGAGCGCGTTCGGCCAATTGTTCGATGCTTTCGTAACTCTCTGGCGAAGCGCGTAGAAAACCAAGCGACTCAACGATTCGCGAATCGCTCGCCGCCGCTGTCGCCCCTTCAATGGTGGACAACCCAAATACTCTGGCGAGCAGTGCATCTGCATCCACCAGCGTCACAGCCGGGTCATACAACTTCGCGAGCTCGTGTGCCTTGGTGTACTGGCAGACGAATGCGCGCGGCGTCGTGACGTCAAACTGAGTGGCTGCTCGATGGAAGCTCGTGCTCTCGGGCTCCCAGTAGAGCGCGGCGATCATGGCACCTGATTCTTCGGTAGCGAATTCGGTTTCCGAAGGAACATAGACGACTTCGTTTTCCAGTATCACGCCCGACGCCAGTGTGACCTTCAATTTTCCGTCGTGTGCCATCAACCAAGTGGCAGCGTGATTTCGGTGTGGCGTGGTACTGGTGCTCGGGCCCAGATACAGAAACCGCTCGGGCCACGCGTAGATGTGAATTTTGGGGCCGATGGACTGGGGCATCTGGCAAGAATAGCCGATTTGTTCAATCGATTAGCCGGTTTGTTCAACAACACGGCACGTTTGTTCAAGTGGTACGGAGCAGGGGATCCGATACTTGTCTCGTGCAATTGTGCACAGATTCAAGAAAGTCGATCATGAACACGTTAACCCATCCACGGCAAGAACAATCGTCCCAGCTCGGCCTCTGGCTCTTCCTTTCACTGGCGGTCGTCGTCAGCGGCGTCGCGCTTTCGCTGCTCAATGCGCTTGGTCAGCTGAAGTGACCAACCTCCCCGCATTGCTGGTATGCGCCGGCGCGACCATCGTGTTGTTGCTCGGCCTGGTCCACCTTGCGTATACGTTCAGCGGACAACGGTTACACCCAAGAAAAATGCAGGTCGCTGAACAGATGCAAAATGATTCGCTGCGCCTGACATCGCAGACAACGATGTGGTCGGCGTGGATTGGATTCAACGCAAGCCACAGCTTGGGCGCAATATTTTTTGGTGTGATCTACCTGAATCTGGCGACTACCTATCCCGATGTGCTGTGGGGATCGGTGACGCTTCGGCTAACCGGGCTGGCGATGCTGCTCTCCTATCTTGCGTTAGCGGCATGCTACTGGTTCACCGTCCCGTTTAGGGCTATCGCGACCGCGACAATCCTGTACAGCGTCGCATTGCTGATCGCCTAGCAGGCACCACCGCCAGGCTGGCTACTTGACGATCTCCAAGTGCTCCAGACCAGACGCGAGATCTTTGTCTTTCGATGATTTGCCTTCCAGCTTGATCTTGAGACGCAAATCGTTCAGCGAGTCTGCGTTTCGCAGTGCGTCTTCATACGAAATAAAGTCGCCTTCATAGAGATCAAACAACGCCTGATCAAATGTCTGCATGCCGATTTCGCGTGAGCGCTTCATGACTTCTTTGATTTCGTGGACTTCGCCCTTGAAAATCAGATCCTGAATCAGCGGCGAATTGAGCAGAATCTCGATGGCGGCGACGCGTCCCTTGCCCTCTTTTTTCGGAATAAGTCGCTGCGACACGAACGCCTTGAGGTTGAGCGACAGATCCATCAGCAATTGGTGACGGCGCTCTTCCGGGAAGAAGTTGATGATCCGGTCGAGTGCCTGATTGGTCGAGTTGGCGTGTAGCGTCGACATACAAAGGTGCCCGGTCTCGGCGAAGGCAATCGCATAGTCCATTGTTTCGCGGTCACGAATCTCACCAATCAAGATGACGTCAGGCGCCTGGCGCAGGGTGTTTTTCAGTGCGGCAAACCAATTGTCTGTATCCACGCCGATTTCGCGCTGCGTGATGACGCAATTCTTGTGGTCATGCACATATTCCACCGGGTCTTCAATGGTGATGATGTGGCCAAAGCTGTTCTCGTTGCGATAGCCAATCATCGCGGCGAGTGTGGTGGATTTGCCGGAGCCGGTGCCGCCGACCAGAATCACCAGCCCGCGCTTGGTCATCACAACATCCTTCAACACCACCGGCAGATTCAGATCTTCAAACTTCGGAATTGACGTAGTGATGGTGCGCATGACTAGACCAACACGGCCCTGCTGCACAAAGGCGTTGACGCGAAAACGGCCGATGCCGGTGGGAGCAATGGCGAAGTTACATTCCTTGGTCGCCTCGAATTCTGCGGTTTGCTTGTCGGTCATGATCGACCGCGCAATTTCTCCGGTGTGCACAGGAGACAAGCTGGACTGCGACACGGGCGTCATCTTGCCATCAATTTTCATGGCCGGCGGAAAACCGGCAGTAATGAAAAGATCGGAGCCCTTCTTGGCAATCATCGCTCTCAGTAATTCGTGTGCAAACTTGAGTGCCTGTTCTCGTTCCATGTTGTATCCCTAGCGAAGCGTCGTTTTGTTGACGCCCTGTATATGCGGCCGGACGGAAATAGTGTCTGAGATCCAGCCCGCGTGGAAGTTAATTAAACGCATCCTTGTTCGAAGCTTTGTTGCGTGCTTCTGCGACAGAAATGACATTCCGGCGAACCAAATCAGCAAGATTTTGATCCATGGTTTGCATGCCAATTGCGCCGCCGGTCTGAATCGCCGAATACATCTGCGCGACCTTGGCTTCGCGGATCAAATTGCGGATGGCGGGCGTGCCAATCATGATTTCGTGCGACGCGACGCGCCCTTGTCCGTCCTTAGTTTTACAAAGCGCTTGCGAGATTACGGCGCGCAGGCTTTCCGACAGCATGGCACGAATCATCTCTTTTTCGGCCGCAGGGAACACGTCGATGATGCGGTCGACCGTTTTGGCCGCAGACGAGGTGTGCAGTGTGCCAAACACAAGATGTCCGGTTTCAGCCGCCGTCATCGCCAGCCGAATCGTTTCAAGATCGCGCATCTCGCCGACCAGAATGATGTCCGGATCCTCACGCAGTGCTGACTTCAGCGCATTGGCGAAGGACAACGTGTGCGGGCCGACTTCGCGCTGGTTCATCAGGCACTTCTTTGACTCATGCACAAACTCAATCGGGTCTTCGACGGTCAGGATGTGGCCGTAATCGTTTTCATTGATGTCGTTGACCATCGCGGCCAGCGTGGTTGACTTTCCAGAGCCGGTTGGCCCGGTCACCAGCACCATTCCGCGCGGCTGCTTTGCGATTTCAGCGAAAATTTTGGGTGCGCCGAGGTCTTCGAGTGAAAGAATCTTGGACGGAATGGTACGCATTACCGCACCGGC
>JAYVUH010000197.1:0-2058 GCA_043788115.1 Burkholderiales bacterium | reverse complement strand
GCAGCGGCCAGCATGGCAGATGATCAACTCAAGATTGTCAATCAACGCCTCGCCGTGCAACTACAGGAGCTGCTGCTTGAACAGCGACAACTTGAGATGATGGTTCGCGAAGAGTTTTTGCTGGGATACAACGTCGCATTGCGCCCAGAAGCGATTGAGAAATCACTGAAGGCTATCGTTGCGGGCGAAGTCCGGCATATCAACGAAATGCGCCGTGTCTTCAACCTCATTCAAAAAAGTGACGCGTCATTCAAAGTGTGGCTGAAAGAGGAGCGTGCCCTCGCAAACGAGCAAGCAAACGACATGTTGTTTGAGCAGGCGATGATGAGCGCGATGATGGGTGAGTTGAGTAGTAAGCCAAGGGACGGCAAACCCAAACGCCGACGCTGATCGCAAGTCACAAATGCGCCGATTGACGGGCGTTTTGAAGCAATAGTGCTTGAAAGTGCCCGCCGCTCGGCGAGTTTTTGATTCCGCTTACGGGTGCCCGTTAGCGGTGATTCGTGACACGGTTGGCGCTTGCGCCGCGAATGAGCGTGCCAACGCCTTCGCTGGTGAGCACCTCCAACAACAACGCATGCGGCACACGCCCGTCGATGATATGCGCGGTCTTGACGCCGTTGCGAACCGCGTCGAGTGCGAAGTCGATCTTCGGAATCATGCCGCCGGAGATGGTGCCGTCTTTGACCAGCTCAGCAATTTTTGCGGGCGTGAGGCCGGTTAACAGCCGACCACTTTTGTCGAGCACGCCTTTGGTGTTGGTGAGGATGATGAGTTTCTCTGCCTGCAGCGCCACGGCGATCTTGCCTGCCACCACGTCGGCGTTGATGTTGTAGGACGTGCCGTGCTCGTCCACGCCGAGCGGCGCGATGACGGGAATGAAGTCCTGTGTGTCGAGCAAATCGATAATCGCGGTGTCGATCTTGACCACTTCGCCGACCAGTCCGATATCGATTTTCTTGCGCTTATCTTCGGCTGATGTGATCGTCAGTTTGCGCGCGTGAATGAAGTTACCGTCTTTGCCGGTCAGACCTACCGCCTTGCCGCCGGCCTTGTTGATCAACGTCACAATTTCCTGATTCACCAAGCCACCGAGCACCATCTCGACCACGTCGAGTGTCTCGTCGTCGGTCACGCGCATGCCCTGAATGAACTTGCCTTCCTTGCCAATTTTGGACAGCAACGAATTGATCTGTGGGCCGCCACCGTGCACCACCACCGGGTTCATACCGATTAGTTTCAAGAGCGTGATGTCTTCGGCGAAATCCTCTTGCAGACTGATATCGGTCATCGCGTTGCCGCCATACTTGACGACGATGTTCTTGTCCCAGAAGCGCTGAATGTACGGGAGCGCTTCGATCAATACCTCGGCCTTTTGCGCGGCGGTGATGGTGCCTACGGCGTTGGCGGCATCTTCGATCTTGCGCACGACCGCTTTTTTTGTCGGCGCGGGCGGGCGCTTGGTGGTCGGCTTCGCGGTGGCTGGCTTCGCGCTGGCCAACCCCGCAGCGGGGGGCTTGGACGGAGCCTTCTTTGTGGTGGCTTTCTTGGCGGGCATTGCGCGGTCTCCTAGGGAAGCTCTGATTAAGTTCAGTTCTAAGCCAGACTAGGCGCGAAAGCAAAAATGTTGACGCAGCATATGTCTGATATGTAAGGAAATATTTTTGGTTGAGCAACAACGTATGGCGACGAAATGGACTTAATCAGAGCTTCCCTGGCGTGCTGGGGTGGTGACAACTTTGATGGCCGATTCTACGGTCATTCTGCCTTGGCTTCGCGCGCGAGCAGTGCCTTCACGGCATCGCGCGGGTTGGCCTGGCGGAACAATACCGCGTTGACCGCCTCGGTGATGGGCATGTTAACGCCGTGCTGGTGTGCCAACGCCAACGTGGTCGCTGCCGAATTAACGCCCTCGGCGACGTGCCCCAGATCGCGCAGGATGTCGTCGAGCGACTTGCCTTCGGCGAGCAAAATGCCCACCTTGCGGTTGCGCGACAGGTTGCCGGTCGCCGTCAAAATGAGATCTCCCACGCCAGTCAGGCCCATGAACGTTTCGGG
>JAYVUH010000196.1:0-2346 GCA_043788115.1 Burkholderiales bacterium | reverse complement strand
ATGATCTGCTGCCTGGCGTGCCGCCGAAGACTGCCCTGGGCAAGGCGCTCGCCTACACCACTCGGCAGTGGGATAAATTGCAGCGATTCTTGAGCGATCCGGAAATGCCGGCGGATAACAATTACTGCGAAAACCAAATTAGGCCTTTTGCCGTGGGCCGCCGCGCCTGGCTTTTCGTAGACAGTCATATCGGCGCAACCGCCAAAGCCAATTTGTATTCGATCGTGATGACCTGCCGCGCCAACGGCATCGAGCCCTACGCCTACCTGTGCTACCTGTTCGAGGAATTTCCGAAAGCCACCACGGCTGCGGATCTGGAAGCCTTGTTGCCGTGGAACGCAAAGGCCGCTGTCGCCACGGTCACCAGCGTCGACGACACCGAACTCGTCGCCTGCAGTAACTGACCCGCAATCACCGGATTGACCCCGATAAAATCAGTCGACGTACTTACCGGCGTGCTTACGGTCAAACCGACAGTCTCTTGTTGGTAGGCCTCCTTCCAGGCCCCAATGAGTGCGGGCCAGTGGGAGGGATCTTCGGCGTGCAGGTCAAGGCCGACAAGACTCTTCAAGAGCGGGCGAATCTGGCGGATTTGCCCCACCAGGATTGCCCGCTGCTGTGCTGCGACACTCAGCGGTTTCAAATCTCCGGCATCGTAGCGACGTACCAACCCTGCAATCGCATCGAAGCGCCGAGCCTTCGATTGGCGTTTCTCTTTGATCGTCTGGCGCAACTCCGCGAGCAATACGTTGAGCGCGGGCAAGGCGCCCCGATCTGCGGTGGCTTGCTGGCTCGCGCGGCCCCACAGGCGGGAGATCTGGCGATCGGCCATGCGGATGAGCGCATCCGTGTGGGCGGCGAGCGAGTGCCGCAGGAAACTGATGAGTTCGATACTGCGGCGGGGCTCCTTGCGTTGTGCAAAGCGCGATCGTCGTTGGTTACGCATGCGCCCCGCATACAATTGCCAATACCGTTCCGTACCCGGTAACGTGGCCAGCGCGGCAACGTTCATTTCCATCAACTGGCGCACTTTGTCGCATTGGCGCGTGATGCTGCCGATGTTGAGCGAGCCCAAGGGTTCTTGCAAAAATTCGAGCTGTGTCATGCCATCCGTGCGCGACTCAAACAGTTGCTCTACCCACCGCGCTCGCGCGGCGGGCGAAATTGTCCGCTCGATCGCGCTGATTTCACGCTCCACGGTTGAGCGCGCGAGCTGCGCGAGATCACCCAGCGTTCGCGACGCAGGTATCACATAGCGACGTTCATACAGAATGACTCGCGTCTCCGACAACAATTGATCGGCGTCGACGTCGGCGCGCACCGTGTCACAGAGTGCCTCCGGAACTCCGGGCGAGTCTGCCGTGGCATCGAATCGAATGAGACCCAGCACGTCGAGCGCGATCTGTTGGTGTCGATGCAGAACGCGTGGCGCAGAGGAATAAAATGCGCGTAAGGTAGCCAAGTCCGGTGTCGATCCCCCAACCTGCGGGCTCAAGTGCTCAAGCACCGCAGTCGGCACGCGTTGTAGCGGGTCAAGTGGGCGACCGCACATCTTCAAGAAGCCGATCTGCAGCGCCGTACCAAGCCGCATATCCGCGCCATATCGCGACAGTACCGCCTGCACCTCGGCACCGCTCAGTGTGAAAAACGCGCTGATCGCGAGCGCACTCAAGGTCGATGGCATCTGTGTTCGTCCCAAAAATTGTCGGTGCCAGTGACGCATCGTCGGACGCTCCGATCCGAGGGCTGGTCATCATGCCGACTTTTTGTTTAAAATCCATGCCGCAGCGCATTATCAAAAGCGCAGTTTCTGCATGAAACGTACAGTGAGGCCTAAAAAGTAGACGCGACACAATGCGTGCATCGGTTGCGCCGTTTCAAAATCCTGATAATTTCGAGCAAGCACACTGGCAATCACCGCCACAGATTGCTCAGCCCGCCAGTGCCAGTGCCACTGCCACTGCAACAGTGACCGTGAATGCCCTCCCAGCAAGGGAGGCGGAGCCTTGGTTCTGTAGACTTTTCTCGCACTGGGCTGCCTGTTGTTGTCACGAGCGGCCGCTGTCAGTCTCCAAAACTGGAACGCGATTAACAGTGTGAAATCGGCTCGAAGAGGAGCCTAGTGATGTAACGTCGTCCAATTCTTAAATGCCAGGGAGGCCTCGACCGCATGGACGATCTGCGCCATCAATCAGTTGCGAAGACCATTTTGGGAAATGGGCCTCTCGGGCTTCTTTCCGCGCTGACTATTTTCCTATTAGGCGGATGTGCTACAACCACACCGCTGCAGCAAACCGTTCAGATGACGGCGCCGGCCGCTCAGCAAGTAGCCGCACAGCGTCAAGC
>JAYVUH010000195.1:0-3020 GCA_043788115.1 Burkholderiales bacterium | reverse complement strand
GACCGCCAGCGCGCCAACGCTATCGTCAACCAACGCAAATTCCGCTGCGCATGAACCCACCTTCGACGCAGCGCGCGTCGAAAACATCAAAGCGGCGATTCGCGACGGGCGCTTTCAGGTCGATTCGGGCATGGTTGCCGACAAGTTGCTGAGCAGCGTTCACGAATTGCTACGCAAGCCTCACTAAACATGATTGCCCTGGGCCACCCCGGTCGTGCGCCGGTGCATGAATCGCACCTCGCAGCAGAAAGTGAAATCGTCGGGCAATTGCTCGCCGTTTTGCTGGAGGAAAGGCAGTCGCTTGAATCAGGCCCCCCAGATACCTTAGAGGCAGTCGCGCTGCAAAAAAGCCGCCTGATCGCTCGATTGGCCAACCGGGCACGCGGCGGCAACACCGGCCCATTGGCAGAAATCCATGCGCCAACACCGGACTGGCGCTGCGCGACCGAAACAGCAGCAACCAAGGTCGTCGGCGACGCCTGGAAAGCACTGCGCGCACTCTACGCCGAAGCCGCCAAGCTCAACCACGACAATGGGCTATTTGCCAGCCGTCAAATGGCCTACTTGCGGATCCGCAATGCCGGCTTGCATCGCGCCGCCGGCACCAGCAACCTTAGATGCGACTTGTATCGCAGCGACGGTATGGGATCGCGCGGAACAACTTTCGCTACGCCGCGCATGGTTTAATCCCTTAGCAACCGGCGCCAGCTACGGTATGGCACACACCTGATTGAAGCTTAGCCAGTATTGGCCAAGCCGGCCCACCGTATCGACAAACTCTTCAAACTCGACTGGTTTGACCACGTAGCTATTGACGCCGCTGCTATACGCATCGGCTATATCGCGCGTCTCTTTGGACGAGGTGAGCATGACCGCAACGACGTTTTTCAGAGACGGCTCAGCACGAATCCGCCGCAACACTTCTATTCCGGTCAGTTTCGGCAATTTGCAGTCAAGCAAAATCAATTTTGGCGCCGCCGCGCCACGGCGGTCAGCGTAAGCGTCAGTGCCAAGCAAAAATTCAATCGCCTGCGCACCGTCGTCAACATGGAATACCACCGCGCGCACGCCGCTACGCTTCAACGCACGCACCACCAGCTCGGCATCGTTCGGGTTGTCCTCTACAAGCAGGATTTCTGGCTCAGCAATATTGGGATCGGTCATGTTATTTTGGAGAGTTCAACTAGCCAGTTGTGTCGAGATTAGCTAAAATTGTACCGTGCTATGCGTAAATCCGGGTCATGAAATAGCTGCCGCGACCGGTTCTACCGGTATTGGCGCCGCACCGCCGCCCTCCGTGCTGCGCGCTGCCGGCAGAGCGTAGTAGAAAGTAGCGCCCTGCCCGGATTCGCCTTCGGCCCAAATGCGGCCACCGTGGCGCTCAACAATCCGCTTGACAATCGCCAGGCCCACGCCAGTTCCTTCAAACTCCTGCGCGCTGTGCAGCCGCTGAAAAACGCCAAACAATTTCCCCACATAGCGAGCGTCAAATCCTGCCCCGTTGTCGCGCACGCTGAATATCAGCTCATCGTGCTCCCGGCGGCAATCGATGTGGATCACCGGGGCAGGCTTGCCTGCGCTAAATTTCACCGCATTGCCGATCAAGTTGATCCAGACCTGGCGCAGCATCGCGGCATCACCCCACACATCCGGCAGCGCACCGGTATTGATTTGGACACGCCCGTCCGGCACCGCTTCGCGCACCACCGCAGCCACGAGCCCGCTGGTTTCGATTCGCTGATGTCCCAGTCCGCCGCGGCCAAGACGGGAAAAATCAAGCAATCCGTCGATCAATTGCGCCATTTTTCGCGCACTGGCGCTGATCGCTTTTACGTCGCGCAGCGCACTTTCACTCAGTTCATTGCCAGCATCAATGCGCAACATTTGCGCATAGCCATCAACCGCGCGCAGAGGGGCGCGCAAGTCGTGCGCGACGGTGTACGAAAACGATTCCAACTCGTGGTTCGCGGCTGACAATTCGGCGGTGCGCGAGGCAACCCGTTGCTCCAGCGATGCATTGAGCCGGAGAATCTCCTGCTCGGTCCACTTACGCGCACTGATGTCACGAATCTGCGTTTGAAACACCGGGCGCCCCGCATGTTCAACCAGGCTGCCGGCCACCTCAGTTTCAACCCACTCGCCATCCCAGCGGCGCAATCGCCGCTCCACAAACGGCACACTGTCGCCGGAGGCGCGCAGCAGGCTTTGTCGCTGCCGAAAATGCGGCACCTCTTCGGGAGAAAAAAAATCGTCAATGTCGCGGCCAATCAGGGTTTCATTCTCTGGTACGCGCAACATGCTGTTCAGGCACGGATTCGCATACACAATGCTGCCGTGGTCGTGAATCACTACCCCCTCTTGCGACAGCTCGACCAATTTGCGATAACGCTCCGCGCTTTCAGCCAGCGCAGCCTCCGTCAAAAAGCGCTGTGAAATATCGGAGCCGACGCCGCGATAACCGGTGAACGCACCATCCTCCCCAAACACCGGTTCGCCCCGGATCGCCCAGTAGTATCGCTGCCCGGCAGAATCGGTGTGCTCCACGACCAGATGCGAAAACGTCTGGTGCGCTTCGAGCAGGCGCCGGTGCTCTTCCCAGGTGAAGCCAACCGGCCGCATGTTGTGGCGCTCCCAGCGGCATTTGCCCATATAGTGTTCCGGGTTCGCCGCTTCATCGTTTCCCCATCCGGTTACCTTGGTAAAGCGAAACTGTGCGTCCTGTTCCCATTGCCAGTCCGACGACAATTTAGTTAAACGCCGAAACCGCTCTTCGCTTTCAGCCAGTCGCTGTTCGGCCTGGTGGCGGTCAGTGATATCCCGCGCGACCCCGCGATAACCGCCAAACTGCCCCTGCGCGTCGAACACCGGTTCGCCAATGATTTCCATGATCCGGGCAGAGTCCTGCCCGTCCGGTCGCGGCGCGTAGCGCAACAATTGACGATATGGCTGCCGTTCCGCACGCTGCGCCAGGATTTGGGTCCATGGCGGCTCGACCGCCGCTAAACCCTGGAATTCCCATG
>JAYVUH010000194.1:0-12521 GCA_043788115.1 Burkholderiales bacterium | reverse complement strand
CGACAACGTGCACATCGGTTCCGATGTGCAACTGATCGCACCAGTGACCGTTGCCTCCGGGGCCACCATCGGTGCCGGCACAACCGTTTGGAAGGACGTGCCGACCGCATCACTTACCCTCAATCCTAAAACGCAGCTGTCAAAAAACGACTGGACGCGTCCGGCAAAGAAACCGAAGAGCTAATCCATGTGCGGCATTGTTGGTGCTATCTCATCGCGAAATATCGTGCCGGTTCTGACTGAAGGACTCAAGCGCCTGGAGTACCGCGGCTACGACTCATCCGGCCTCGCAGTGATGTCTGTTGGCGCACAGGAAATTCAGCGCGTGCGACGCATCGGTCGCGTGGTAGAAATGGAAACTGCCGCAGAGGCGATGAAGTTAACTGGCTGCATCGGTATCGGGCACACCCGCTGGGCAACGCATGGCGGTGTAACTGAACCAAATGCACACCCTCACGTATCGCGAGACGAGGTCGCAGTAGTTCACAACGGCATCATCGAAAATCACGACGAGCTGCGTGCGCGACTGAGGCAAGCGGGTTACGTATTTGACTCGCAAACGGATACGGAAGTGATTGCACACCTGATTCACCAGCGGCTTCAGGAAACCAATAATTTGTTTGCTGCGGTACAAACAGCCGTTCGCGAAATGCACGGCGCGTATGCCATTGGCGTGATTGCCCGTTCTCAGCCCGATCAGCTGGTTTGCGCGCGGGCGGGGTGTCCTCTATTGATTGGAGTAGGCGACAGCGAGAAGGCTGGCGCAGCGCCGGAGAATTTCATCGCCTCCGACGTGTCGGCGATTCTGCCGGTGACACGCCGCGTAATGTATCTCGAAGAAGGGGATGTCGCACAGATCACGCGGACGCAGATTTTCGTTGTCACTCGCGACGGAACAGTAGTGGAGCGTGCCATACACCTCTCTGAGGTCACGGACTATACCCATGACCTCGGCCCTTACACGCACTTCATGCAAAAAGAAATTCATGAGCAGCCGCGCGCGATTTCTGACACGCTTGAGGCGGTGGTCACAAATGGCATCGACGCATCATACTTTGGCGAGAGCGCCCGCAGTCATTTTGCAAACGCGACGAGCGTTCTGATATTGGCATCGGGAACGAGCTACTACGCGGGGCTGGTTGCCAAGCAATGGGTGGAGACGCTGGTTCGGGTTCCCTGCCAAATTGAACTCGGCCATGAGTATCGCTACCGCGACTCGATACCCGACCCGCAGCAATTGATTGTCACTATTTCGCAGTCTGGTGAGACGCTTGACACGATGGAAGCGCTCAAACGCGCGAAAGAACTTGGACACAAGTCAACGCTTTCTATCTGCAATGTACGTGAATCGGCAATTCCACGTGCCTCGGCCATGGTGTTTTACACGCGAGCGGGCGCTGAAATTGGCGTGGCGTCCACCAAGGCCTTCACCACGCAGCTCGCCGCGCTGTTTACGTTTGCGCTGACGATGGCGAAAGTCAAAGGCGTGCTCACACCGGCGCAGGAACTTAATCACATCAACCAACTGCGTTTTGTACCAGGAAGCGTACAGCACGCATTGAATCTGGAACCGCAAATCCAGACTTGGGCAGAAAAATTTACACTCAAGAACCACGCGTTGTTCCTCGGCCGCGGCTTGCACTATCCGATCGCGTTGGAAGGCGCCCTAAAGCTTAAGGAAATCTCCTATATACATGCCGAGGCCTATCCCGCGGGCGAACTCAAGCACGGGCCCCTCGCATTGGTCGACGACAATATGCCCGTAGTGGTGATTGCGCCGAACGATGCCTTGCTGGAGAAAGTTAAGTCGAACATGCAGGAAGTTCGCGCGCGCGGCGGAGAACTGTTCGTGTTTGCCGATGCGGATAGCCATTTCCATGAAAGCGAAGGCGTCCACGTAATCCGCACGCCCCGCCACGCGGGGCTACTATCGCCGATCATTCACGCGATACCTGTGCAGCTACTCGCGTATCACACGGCGTTGAAACGTGGCACGGATGTGGATAAGCCGCGCAATCTGGCGAAGGCCGTCACCGTCGAATAGGACGGTCAAGCGCCGGCGGATTGCGCATAAAACGCAGCGGCTCGCGAGCGCTAATCAAGGCGATACAGCATGTCACATCGCATCGTTCACCCAAACCCTCGGCACTTTGTCAGCGCACGCGGCAGCGCCCCCAATGTGCTGCACCGCAATATCGGGTGATCTGTGTTTGCGCGACGCAAAGCGTAACATCGTGCCTACGCCGTGACAATATGACGCCCGAGAGTGAGCTGCCTAACTAGCTTTTTACGGGAATTTTTGAGTCAACTTTTTGAGTGGGAGTTAACCGTTGAAGCCGACCGATATTGGCCGTCCCGAGTACTTTCACAAGGTCGTTGATTGCCAGTGGGCGTGCCCCGCGCATACACCGGTGCCGGAATACATTCGTATGATTGCCGCGGGTCGCTACGGCGATGCCTACATGGTGAATTGGAAATCGAATGTGTTCCCCGGCATTCTCGGCCGCACCTGCGATCGACCGTGTGAGCCGGCATGTCGCCGCGGCCGTGTGGAGGACGAAAACACAGCCAAGCCGGAACCCGTCGCGATCTGTCGTTTGAAGCGCGTGGCGGCAGATCTCAAGGAAGACATTCGTGATCGCCTGCCAAAGGCACCGCTGATGAAAAATGGCAAACGCATCGCGTGTATCGGCGCGGGGCCTGCATCACTGACGGTCGCGCGTGATCTGGTGCCGCTTGGTTATGCCGTCACGTTATTTGATAGTGACGCGCGCGCAGGTGGCATGATTCGCAGCCAGATTCCGAAGTTTCGTTTGCCCGAAACCGTGATCGACGAAGAGGTCGGGTACATCCTCAACATGGGCATCGAGTTCAAAGGGGGCCAGCGCATTGATAGCTTGAAGCAATTGGTCACCGAGGGCTACGACGCAATATTTGTCGGCACCGGCGCACCGCGCGGGCGTGATCTTGACATTCCGGGGCGCCGTGAAGCGGCTGCCAACATTCACATTGGTATCGATTGGCTGTCGTCTGTTTCGTTTGGACACATCGAAAAAATCGGCAAGCGCGTGATCGTACTCGGCGGCGGCAACACGGCAATGGATTGCTGTCGGTCGTCGCGTCGGCTCGGCGGCGAGGATGTAAAGGTTATCGTGCGTTCGGGGTTTGACCAGATGAAAGCGAGCCCATGGGAAAAGGAAGACGCTCAGCACGAGGGTATTCCGATTGTGAATTTTCACGTGCCCAAAACGTTTACCCACGACAATGGCAAGCTCAGCGGTGTGACGTTTGAAATTGTCGAAGCGCGCTACGACGACAAAGGTCGACGCACGTTGGTGCCATCGGGCAAGCCAGATGTGCACTTTGCCTGTGATGACGTGTTGGTCGCGGTTGGCCAGGAGAATTCTTTTCCGTGGATTGAGCGCGACATCGGCCTTGAGTTCGACAAATGGGGCATGCCGGTAGTTGGGCAGACTACGTTTCAATCGACCCTGCCCAAGGTGTTTTTTGGGGGTGACGCCGCGTTTGGTCCAAAGAACATCATCTGGGCGGTGGCGCACGGCCACGATGCAGCGATATCCATCGACAAATTTTGCATGGGCGAAGATGCGTCGGTTCGACCGCCGCCGCACATGAACCTCGTCAGTCAAAAGATGGGCATCCACGAATGGAGCTACGACAACGCGATTGCAAATGACTTGCGGTACAAGGTGCCGCTCAAAGATGTCACCATCGCCTTGAAGAGCATCAAGGTTGAGGTCGAGCTTGGATTTGACGCATTGTTGGGCTTCAAAGAGGCGCAACGCTGCTTGAATTGCGATGTGCAAACCGTGTTCACCGTGCAATCGTGTATCGAGTGCGATGCCTGTGTCGATATTTGCCCGATGGATTGCATCACCTTTACGGCTGATGGCGAAGAGGCTGAGGTTCGAGCGCGCTTGATGGCACCGGCGACCAATCTGACGCAAGATATCTACGTCGGTGTCGGCTTGAAGACGGGCCGCATCATGGCCAAAGATGAAGACGTGTGCTTGCATTGCGGTCTGTGTGCCGAGCGCTGCCCGACCGGTGCGTGGGACATGCAAAAATCCTTGATTGAAATGACGCACGCCGGAAGCGCCAGCCATAAACCATCTCGCGAAAAACTCGCTGAGGCCGCAGAATGACCCAACCTATTTCGGCGACCAACGATTTCGTCATCAAGTTCGCCAACGTCAATGGCTCTGGCTCGGCATCGGCCAACGAGCTTTTTGCCAAAGCGGTGCTGCGCATGGGCGTTCCCGTCAGCCCGCGCAATATTTTTCCGAGCAATATTCAGGGGCTGCCTACCTGGTATGAGGCGCGTGTATGCGAACAAGGCTATCAAGGACGGCGTGGTGGCGTTGACATGATGGTGGCCATGAATCCGCAGACATGGGATGCGGACGTCGCTGAAATCGAGCCGGGCGGCTATTTGTTCTACGACAGCACGCGCCCGATACCGCCGTCAAAGTTTCGCGACGATATCTCAATCATCGGCGTGCCGCTGACCGAAATCAGCAACGCTGCCTACACTGATTCGCGTCAACGGCAGCTATTCAAGAACATCATCTATATCGGTGCACTATCGGTGTTACTTGATCTCCCAGCCGATGTGTTTGAAAAATTATTCTCCGAGCAGTACAAAGGCAAGGAGCGCCTGCTCGATTCGAATGTGAAAGCGCTGCATCTAGGCCGCGATTACGTAAAGGCGAACATCAAGACGCCGCTTGGCATTCGTGTAAAAAAAAGCGATAAGGTCGGCGACCAAGTCTTCACCGACGGGAATAGCGCACTTGCCCTAGGCATGGTGTTCGGCGGCGCAACGGTCGCGGCGTGGTATCCGATTACACCGTCTTCGTCCGTCGCCGAGGCGTTTCAAAAATACTGCGAGAAATACCGTGTTGACGCGGTCACCGGCCGCCATAACTTTGCCATCGTGCAAGCCGAAGATGAGCTCGCGTCCATCGGCATGGTGTTGGGCGCGACTTGGAACGGTGCGCGCGCGTTCACCTGCACCTCGGGTCCTGGCGTATCGCTGATGACTGAATTTATTGGTCTCGCCTATTTCGCCGAAGTACCCGCAACAATCGTCAACGTGCAGCGCGGCGGGCCGTCGACCGGCATGCCAACACGCACCCAACAGTCCGACCTGATCTCCTGCGCGTATGCATCGCACGGCGACACCAAGCATGTGCTGGTGATACCGGAAGATCCACACGAGTGTTTTGAGTTTGCCGTTGCGGCACTCGATCTGGCGGATCGATTGCAGACGCCGGTGTTTCTGATGACCGACTTGGATATCGGCATGAACCAGCGTTTATGCCGACCCTTCGAGTGGGACGATGCGCGAACGTATGATCGCGGCAAAGTCATGACCGCCGCAGAGCTTGAAGCGGGCAAGGACTTTGGGCGTTACAAAGACGTGGACGGCGACGGCATTCCATGGCGCACATTACCGGCGACGCATCCGACGAAAGGCAGCTACTTCACACGCGGCAGTACACGCGATGCCTATGCACGCTACTCCGAGCGCGGGGCGGACTATGTGTACAACATGGAACGGCTGATGAAGAAGTTCAAGACTGCGGCCACGCTGGTGCCGCAGCCCGTCCTGCGTGCCGCGTTGCAAAAGACCAGACTAGGCGTAATTTATTTTGGTTCCACTGCGCCGGCCATGTACGAAGCGCTCGACGTGCTCGATGGTGACGGCATTCACCTCGACGCGATGCGATTGCGCGCGTTTCCGTTTCCAGACGCGGTGAAGGAATTTATCAACGCGCATGATAGGGTGTTTGTGGTCGAGCAGAACCGTGACGCGCAGATGCGTTCGCTGTTGATTAACGAACTCGACGTCGATTCGTCGCAATTGGTGCGCATCTTGCATTACGACGGCACACCGATTACCGCGCGCTTTATCGTCAACGCGGTGCGCAAGATCGCCCGTCCGGAATCGGCGACGATCACCAAGCTGCCACGCAAGAAAGAAGTCGCATGACCTACATCGCCAAACCGTCTCTGCACCACCCATCTCTGACTAAAAACAAAGTCGGCTACACGCGACGCGACTACGAAGGCCGTATCTCCACCCTGTGCGCCGGCTGTGGGCACGACTCAATTTCAGCCGCCATTATTCAGGCGTGCTGGGAGCTCGACATTGAGCCGCATCGCGTCGCAAAAATGTCGGGCATTGGCTGTAGTTCAAAAACACCGGATTATTTTCTGGGCGCCTCACACGGCTTTAACACCGTGCATGGGCGCATGCCCTCGGTGCTCACGGGCGCAAATCTGGCCAATCGCGATTTATTGTATCTGGGCGTCTCTGGCGACGGCGATTCCGCATCGATCGGGCTGGGGCAGTTTGCCAACATCATGCGCCGTGGCGTTCGCATGGCCTACATCGTTGAGAACAACGGCGTGTACGGCCTCACCAAAGGTCAGTTTTCAGCGACGGCGGACCGCGGCTCGAAAAGCAAGAAAGGCGTCATCAACTCCGACAGCCCGGTTGATCTGGTGGGCATCGCTCTGCAGCTAGGTGCCACTTATGTAGCCCGCAGTTTTTCCGGCGACAAGGAACAGATGGTGCCGCTGATCAAAGGCGCTCTTTCGCACGGCGGCGCGGCGTTTATCGACATCATCAGCCCGTGTGTGACGTTTAACAATCACAGCGGAAGCACAAAGAGTTATGACTACGTGCGGCAGCACAACGAGGCGGTAAGTCGTATCGACTTTATTTCCGCGCGCGATGAAATCAAGACGCAATACGCGCCCGGCGAACTGGTCGAGGTGCAGCAACACGACGGCAGCATGTTGCGTTTACGCAAACTGCATGACAGCTACGACCCGACCGACCGGCATGCCGCGATGAGTTATATGACGGCACACCAGGCGCGCGGTGAGGTTGTCACCGGACTGCTCTACGTCGATCCGCAGGCAGCCGATTTACATACTTCGATGAATACCAGCAAGAGGACCCTGAACTCGCTTTCTGTCGCCGAGCTTTGTCCGGGTAGTGCGGCACTGGACAAGATTAACGCGAGCTTCCGCTAGCTACGTCGAGCGCCTGCAATGGACGGGACATCGCGCGATTGACATTGGGTGGCAGGTTTTGTTGTCTGCAAGTGGCCGCGCCGTATTATTTGAATGAGGTGCCAATATGCCAGAACGCACAGTTTTCCAATCGATGTCACATCGGCACGTGCTTAGCCTCGGGCCAAGAGCGAACGTATGGGAGGCAGCCTGCGTCATGACGCGCGCCAATTGCGGCAGTGTTGTCATTATTGACCCGGCAGGCACACTGTTGGGTATCGTCACCGAGCGCGACTTAATGACGCGAGTGCTCGCTAAGGCCCGCAGTCCGGAAACGACGCTGGTCGTCGATGTGATGACGCGCAACCCCATCTGTGTCGCGCCTGAAACTCTGGTCTCGGATGCGGTCGTCATCATGATCGAGCGTGGCTTTCGGCACCTGCCGGTGGTGGGCTCCGCAGGCGAGATCATGGGCGTGTTTTCGGTGCGTGACGCGCTGCCACGCGAGGTCGGCAATGCCGTGAGTCTGGCTGAATTTAACGAGCAGGTTAATGACGCGGTTGGATAATCAGAGCATTAGAGCCGCTGATTGGTGGCACGCCGCAATGTGTGAGCAATCGCAACGGCCGACCTAGTGACACTTCGCGGCGATGTCGCTTTGGCATCCCGCCCCTCGCGATGGGTCGGGCGCGTTCCGATTTGCGATAGCGGACACCGACGCTGCGATGCTCATTGAAGCGACGAGTAGAACGACATAGAGTGCAAGGGTCCGACGGTGGGCCCTCGTGTGTCGGCGCACTGTCTCGATCAGGATAGATCCCATTAATTGACTCCCACCTAAAAATGCCAAAACGTAATCAGCAAGCGCGTTTCGAGGCATTGTGGCGAACGTGCGTTCGAGCGTTTGGCCTTCGGGTTGGACCGAAAGCGGTTAGGGGAAGACATCACAGGCCGCGCGTCGCAGGCGGCTTTCGGCGCCCGCAGAACGTGTCAGGGGTGATCCGGCTGTCATCTTGGCGATTTCCGGCGCGGACAGCAGGAACCCCATGCGCTTGGACAGGGCACGCAACTCTTCGTCACACTTATTGGTGAGTTGCCTGATGATGTCATTGCCTGCGAGGCTTTCAATCAACGCGTCACCGTCGAATACTGAAAGTAAGCCTTTGCCGTAACGCGCGCACGATTGATACGGGTTCATGGTTCGATTCTCTGGTGGTCCCGCTAACGTAGGGTTCTGGATTCGCCCTATAGTCCGGAGACTTTGCGTCGTCATCTTTCGATGGGTTTGCCCTGTTTCAGTTTTCGCTTCATGCACGCCGCTGACGGGACGGGTGGCATCGTGAAGCACGAGTCAGTTTCAAGTGGCCGACCTGACGCCTGTAATTTTGCATTTGGACAAACGACTGTCAATGCGATGGCGCACGACGGTTAGAAAATAGTCGAACTGAACGTCGCTGCCGAACGACAAACTGATTCTGAACGGCAACCCGCACCGTGCATCACAGAAAATCCCGTTGCATCAGACGCTTTCGGCCATCGCTATAATGTTTGCACACCAACAATACAAGCGAAAAGTCATGCCAGCTCTCATTTGCGGATCGGTTGCCTACGACACCATCATGGTTTTTCACGGACGGTTCGGCACCCACATCCTGCCCGATCAGATCCACATTTTGAACGTGGCATTTCTGGTCCCGGACATGCGCCGCGAGTTTGGTGGCACTGCGGGCAATATTGCCTACAACCTAAAACTGCTCGGCGGCGAACCGTTGATCATGGCGACCGTGGGGGACGATTTCGGCCCCTATCGCGAGCGCCTCGATAGCTTGGGCATCGCCCGCACGCATATTAAGGAAGTTCCAGGCACCTTCGTACCGCAGGCGTTCATTACGACCGATCTGGACGCCAATCAGATTACGGCGTTCCATCCCGGCGCGATGTCGTCGTCCTATATCAACAAAGTTGCCGACGCACAAGGCGTTACGCTCGGTATTCTGGCGCCAGACTCACGCGATGGCATGCTGCAGCATGCGGCGCAGTTTGCCGATCTTAAAATTCCCTTCATATTCGATCCGGGTCAGGCGATGCCGATATTCAACGGCGACGAATTGAGGCACTTCATCGAACTCGCCGACTATGTGACGGTCAATGACTACGAAGCGAGAGTACTTGAAGAGCAAACAGGCGAGCCGGTCGAAAAGCTGGCGGAGCGCGTTCAGGCATTGATCGTGACTAAGGGTGCTGAGGGCTCTGTGATTTATGCTGACGGTCAACAAATCCAGATTCCAAGCGTTAAAGAAAATCGCCGAGTTGATCCGACCGGTTGCGGGGACGCCTACCGCTCTGGCTTGCTCTACGGGATTGAACGAGACTGGTCATGGGAAAAAACCGGGCGACTCGCCAATACGATGGGCTCGATCAAGATCGAGTATCGTGGACCGCAGGGCCATCAACCGTCGCGCGACGAGATCGCCGCGCGTTTCCAGATGGCGTTTGATGAACCGCTGTGGGACTGACACAAGAAGTCTGTCGAACACAGCCGAACGATTGGAAGGATAAAAGAATGAAACTTAGACTTACATTGATAGCGAGTGCCTTGCTCGCAAGCGCCGTGCTGGTGGGCTGCGCCACGCCAGGCTTGGGTGGTGGCGATTACAACCGGCGGCAGGTGCGCGGGGAAATGACCGTGCGGCTCGGAGTGGTTGAAACGGTGCGTGATGTCACCATTGACGCACGTGGTGCCGAATCTGGAACGAGCACCTTGGTTGGTGCCGGCCTTGGCGGCATTGCAGGATCTACTGTCGGCGGCGGCAACCGTGCCAACGCAGCAGGCGCGATTGCCGGTGCGGTGGTTGGCGGTTTGATCGGTAATGCCGTGGAAAAAAGTAACAACGACCGTCGGGGTGTCGAAGTCACCGTGCGGCTCGAAGGTGGCAAACTGATTGCGATCACCCAGGAAAAAGACGAGGAGTTTCGCGTCGGTGACAAAGTTCGGATCCTGTCTGGACAAGGCGTGACACGCGTATCGCGCGGCTAAACATTCACAAGCCGTAAAAGAAAGGGGCGCTGCAAGCGCCCCTTTTGACGCACGGCGCTCTCAGCTATCCTGACGCAACGAAAGTTTAAATCTCACGCAGCCTGCTTCGTTCTGGTCCAGGGTGAAGTCGTAACCTGCATCGTTTGCTTGGCGTGCAGCCTGAAACAGCCCGATGCCAAGCCCGCCGCCACGTTGTCCTTTAACCGGTGTTTTGAACAGCTCCAGTTGCGCCGGCGTCGGTATTGCACTACCGCTGTCGGTAATCGTGAGGCTTGGCGTATCTCCTGCAAGCAGTTCTGCGACGATACGAATCGACGGCTCTCGTTCCCGCTTCTTGCGGGCATTCTCGATGCAGTTTTCTAGCACCGTGTCGAACACGTTGGCGGGAACGTTGCCGGTAATGGCGGCATTGAATACAAAATCAACGCCTGCGTTGGCATGTCTCATTGTTGCATTGCGCCACCAGTCAGCGGCGGGATAAATGATATCGCGATTGTGAATGGCAGGGTTGCGTAGTTTATCCAGTGTGTTTTGTAGGCGCAGCGTTAGTTGGGGCAATTGGCGTTGCAGCATTTCTTCAAACGGTGATGGCGCGCGCCTATCTGTGGTGCCCGCAGGTAAGCGCTTGGCTCGTGCCGCGCCCTCCCGATCACTGTTTGCAATGCTGGCAGAGGTAATAGCATAAAGCGACTGCAATAGATTCTTGATATCGTGCGTCAACCTAGCACCCGTTTCGTGAACCGCCTGCATATAGGTGTTTTGTTTCATCGATTGTTCGCGCCGCTTGCCCTCGTAGAACTCACCGATTACCTGCGCGAGCAACCGCACATGCAAGAAAAGTGCGGGTGACAGATCGATTTCGGTAAAGAAGGTAATTTCTAGTCCATGGTAGCGAAACGTCGCCGCGTGCTGTGATTCGCTGCCGAAGCCATCCTCGCCACCTTCAGTTTTCCAGCGCGCCCCCACCGTCCATGGCAAGGTCGCCACCTCCGCCATTGCTGAGGCCAAGAACCGAGACGACGACATTTCCGTCTCTGACAACTCGGCGATTCTGCGCATCCACAACTCGAATGGCATACCGACGGTCATCAGGTAGCGTGAAAAATAAGTGCGCAAGCCGCCGAATCCGCCACGCGGTCCCCACAAGATCGAAAGCAGTAACAACCCGCCGGCGAAGGAGAGAACCGTCAGCAGCACGGCCGGGAAGTATTGATTGCTGGTCACCCTCATCGAGGCCAGACTGCCCAACACGATCACTACCACCAGTTGTAAGACGAACGCCGAGTAGAAAAAATCGAAGACTTGAATGGTCGATTCGTCTTCCGGCCGAAACGGTAGAAAGACCATGGCAAGGAGTACCGACGGAATGACGACTGCAGCCAGCGTGCGCATGCCATCTGGCAATGTGCTCAACCCGAGCAGCGAAACGGGTACCGTCCAAGCGAGCAGAATCGAAAACAAATAAAACACGGCAACGAGGTAGAAGCGGCTGCGCCGAGTTGCTTGGAGGGTAAATACCTTGCCGCCCATGATCGCGATCAATACCGCAATCCAGGCGACGAACATCCACCCCGCGAGGGTGTACAGGATTACCGATGTGATGCCCAGGAGAAGCGCGACTGCGATCACATTGAGCTCGCGCTCTGCCGAAATGAATGGCTGCCAGATTAGAAAAAGCCCAAAATGTACCAGCAGCCAAACGCGTGAAAACAGGCCCTCGTTGGGCTGCGATAGCATCGCCGCGTGCAGCGAGAGCAGCATCGCGATGATCAGCCAGCGACGCTGTCGGATTAGCCAAGTCGATAGACCTGTAGGTGCGGATGGCGAAAGATTTAGCAAGCTGAATTGACTCTTCGTAGTTGTGTCGGCGCATCGTTCGCAGCGCGCTAGAAAATCAACCGCGATGCGCGGACGGCCCGAGGCAACCGATGCTGCGATTGTGGCATGGGAGAGTGCCACTTCGTTGCGTGAAGTAAAGGGTTCGCAAATGAAGTGACGGCAAATGAGACTCGACCGCCGACCAGTTCGATGTCGAAACCCCGGACACTCGTGCCGTCCTGCCTGACAGCTTGATTGCGAGAGCTGTCCAAAAATCGCGCAAAAACCACAAAAACCCTTATAAATCATTAGGATATGAAGTTGGCACGCGGCTTGCATAAAGAGTGGCGTAGCAGCCAACTTAGGAGATCGCCATGAACACTTTTCCATCCAGCCAATTGCAGTCCATTCGTCTTGACATCGCTGTCGCAGTGCTTGCGATCGGCATGATCTTCGGCGCGTTCTCAAGAATTTTTGTTTAATTACCCTAGCCGTCACGCACAAAATAAAGGGAAAACATCATGAAGCATCAACAGTCAGGTTTTACGCTGGTCGAAATTGCGATCGTGCTGGTTATCATTGGCTTGCTGCTGGGCGGCGTGCTGAAAGGCCAAGAGTT
>JAYVUH010000193.1:0-3809 GCA_043788115.1 Burkholderiales bacterium | reverse complement strand
GTCATTCGTGAGGACGACGGCCAAGCCGAGGGCTTCGACGAGGTCTGGCACGTGAGCAAAGACCTGTCAGACAACAACGCGACTTGGAAGCTAGCAGGTATTCAGCAGCTCGCCTGACAGATCAGACCTACGCCTTTGCCGAGGCGTCTTTGTCATAATGACGGCGTGAATTCTCTTCCCAAGCTTCCCGCCGCCACCGCCAACCTCGCCGCGTCCAAACTCGTCAACCGCGTGCTGTCGGATTATCCGCTCGCACGCGAGCGGTTGGCCCGTCATGCGCGCAGCCGTGTGGATGTTCATATCGGCCCGCTTGAGGCGGCCGTTCGCATCACCCCGCAAGGCACGGTGGAACCGGTCGGTGAGAACACGCAACCGGCAAATGTTGTGTTTACCGTGCCGCTAGCAGCGCTACCGGGGCTGCTACGCAAAGACGCGAACGCCTATCGCGACATCGCTTTCGAAGGCGACAGCGAGCTCGCGCATACGCTGTCCACCGTGGCGCGTGGCGTCGAGTGGGACATCGAAGAAGATCTGAGTCGCCTGCTCGGTGGCGGCAAGTTCGGCGATATCGTTTCGCATGGCCTCGTCGGTAACGCGAAGTCGCTCAAAGCGTGGGGCGACGAGGCCGGACAGCGCTTCACCGAGAATGTCGCCGAATATCTGGTGCATGAGCGCGACGCCTTCATTACCAAAGACGACATGGAAAAGTTTGCACGCGATAACGAAACCCTGCGCGACGACGTTGCCCGTCTCGAGGCGCGCGTCAAGTTGATGCGCAGTTGAGCCTCATCAAGCATGTCTCGCGGCGCAAATTGAAACTCGCCTATCCACGGCTGTTTACAACCAAAAATGCCTGAAAAGGCCCGCCCCTGCTGGGTTTTGTATTTGCTTGAATGCGCCTCACCCAGCGGCAAAACGACGCTCTATACCGGTATCACCACCGATCTGGAGCGTCGATTCAACGAGCACCTAGCCGGCGTCGGCGCGCGCTACACCCGCACCAACCCGCCCGTTCGCGTTGTCGCGGTACGCGAGTTTCCGGATCGCGCTACCGCGTCGAGCGCCGAGGCGACGGTGAAGAAACTGCCAAAACAGACCAAGGTGGACTATTTTCGCCAGTGTCTGCGCTAAAGCATCAGCGCGAACATCAGCAGCGTGGCGGCAGCCATTACCGTTGTCGCCAACCAACCCAGCACCCACAATTTTCGCCTCACCACGAATGGGCCCATGACGGCAGGTTTGACCGCCAAGCCCATCATGATAATCATGATGGGAACAGCGATCACACCATTGACGATCGCCGAGGCCAACAACGTCTTGATGGGATCCACCCCGCTGAAATCAATCGCCACGCCGATCAAGGTTGCAGCGATCAAAATCGCATAAAAGCCGCGCGCTTCCACCAACGTCAGTCCAAGCCCGATCGGCCAGCGGTATGACTCCGCCACTGCATACGCGGCGGAACCCGCGAGGATGGGCACGGCTAGCAAACCGGTGCCAACAATGCCGAGCGCGAACAGTAGAAACGCAAATTCGCCAGCGAGCGGGCGTAACGCTTCGGCCGCCTGTGCTGAGGACTGAATATCGGTAATGCCGTGCGCGTTGAGCGTGACGGCGGTGGTGAGCATGATGAAGAACGCCACCAAGTTCGAAAAAATCATACCCACATAAGTGTCGATCGTGATGCGTCGCAAGTGCGAGCGCGCCTGCTCTGGCGCATCCCGCAGCGCTTGATCGCCCGGCGTGGCGCGTTGCTCTTCCATTTCCTGTGTGGCCTGCCAAAAGAACAAATACGGGCTGATTGTGGTGCCAAGCACGCCCACCAATAGCGTGGCGTATTCTTTGTTAAAGGTTAGTTGTGGAAACAGCGCCCCTTTGAGCGCCGCAGTCCATGGAACGTCAATCACAAACACCGTGGCGACGTAGGCGAACAGCGCCAGTGTCATCCACTTCAGAATGGGCGCATAGCGCGGGAACGGAATGAAAATCTGCAATAGCAGCGACAGCATCGCGAAGAACACGATGTATAGCTTGCTGGAGCCACCCGCAACGAGATTGAGCGCGGCACCCATTGCTGCCAGATCGGCGGCAATGTTGAGTGTGTTTGCCATCACCAGCAACGACACGATGAAGAGCAACACCGGTCGCGGGTAGTGGTCGCGGATGTTGGCCGCAAGCCCGTGGCCGGTGACACGGCCGATGCGTGCCGAAATCACCTGAATCCCGATCATCAACGGCGTGGTGAAAAACACCGTCCACAGCATGCCATAGCCATACTGTGCGCCTGCCTGCGAATAGGTCGCGATGCCAGAGGGGTCGTCGTCGGCCGCGCCGGTGACAAGCCCCGGGCCCAGTTGCTTCAACAACGGCACCGTCGAGGCGTCGTTGAGTGCAATGTCGTCAGCTGCTGGTTTCATGAGTGCATTATTCACCGTCTTGCTGCCCAGACCCTTGCGCGCCGTCATCCCCCGATACAATAAGGCGATCAAGTAAGGCAAACAAACGTGACACGATCCTTTACGCTCAATGAACTCCGCCGGATGGCGGTGACGCAGTCGCTATTTCCGCCGACAACCTTGACCAAGGCGATCAATCGCCTTGGCTTTGTGCAAGCCGATCCGATTCGCGCGCCAGCGCGCGCGCAAGACCTTACCCTGCGCCACCGCGTGAAGGGTTACAAGGCTGGCGATCTCGAGGCCAAGTACGCGAAGCTCGACATTGAAGAGGATTTTTTCGTCAACTACGGATTCGTTACCCGGCCGCTCTATGCGTTGATGCACCCGCGCGTTGTGCAATCCGGGCGGACTGTGCTCGTAAAAAAACACGCACCTGCGGTGCTCGATTTTGTTCGCGAGCGCGGGGCCGAGGGTGCGTCTGTGCATCCACGCGAAGTCGATGACCATTTTGCCCACGGCAGCACCACCAACGCCTGGGGCGGAAAGTCCAGCCTGACTACCCATCTCCTCGACGGCATGCATTACCGGGGATTGCTGAGGGTCGCACAACGTGAAAACGGCATCCGTCTGTATGCGCTGCCACACCGCGATCTCGGCCGCAAAGATGATCGCGACGTGGACGCAACGCTCGATCAAATGATTGACGTGCTCCTTAACAAATACGCGCCGCTGCCGCAGAAGAGTCTGCGGCCCTTGCTTGGGCGACTCTGCTACGCAATACCGCAATGGCGACCGAGACTGCCTGCCGCGATCGCGCGCGCCAAGACGAGAATGGCGCAAACCACGATCGACGGCGTGACATGGTATTGGCTGGCTCGCTCATCAAAGAGCGCGGAGGTCGATGACGAGGTGCGATTGTTGACGCCATTCGACCCAGTCGTGTGGGACCGCAAACGCTTCGAAATGTTGTGGGGCTGGGCATATCGATTTGAAGCGTACACGCCTGCGCCAAAGCGCAAGCTCGGCTATTACGCCTTGCCGATGCTGTGGCGCGATCATGTCATCGGCTGGGCCAACGTGTCGACGCAAGGTTGCGGCCTGCAGATACAGACCGGCTATGCGGCGGGCGTGGCACCAAAGGATCGGAAGTTCAAGCGGGCGCTAGATGAAGAATGTGATCGCATGGCTGCGTTCCTTAAGGTATCCGCCAAATCTTGAGTTCGCTCAAGTCGGTGGCGCCTGCGTCGTGGGCGCTGCGTGCTAGTGTAGTGCCTCATTCTGTTTGCGACTTACCCGATGCCCAGTTTTCAGAGGCATTGACGGCAATGGAAGAGTCGTCATTCCAGCCCTTCGAAGCTTGGCACAGGCTCTTCAAATAGAGGCGTTTCATCGTAGCCCGGAAGGAGCGCAGCG
>JAYVUH010000192.1:0-5167 GCA_043788115.1 Burkholderiales bacterium | reverse complement strand
CAAGCGGACGATTCAACGCCTCCCAATCCGTCGCGTCGGCGCCGTCAAGCGCTCAGAAAAGCCAGCTTGGCGAATTTGCCCTGCCCATCAGCCAACGCGACGCCAACGCGCCTAGTCAAGACGACGGGAAACGCCAACCGCCTGGTTTGGCTCCTGGGCGAGAATCGATGCGCCGTGGTGGCAACACGCAAGAGAGCGCCGGTGGGTTGCGCGGCATGTTTGGCCAACTCAAGCAAAATATGAAGGGTCTATTCTCGTCCGCGCCAGAGGAAGCTTACGATTTCGACCAGTACGATTCCAAAGGCTCAGCGGTGCCGGTGGTCAGGCCGTCCTTCATTCCGGAAACGGTGCAGCTGACCATTTACGAAGACAAACTGGCGGTCGAGTCCGAACTCGGTGCGGCATCCAACGCGTTCGCAAAAACCCAGGACCTGTTGCAGCACGTCGTCGAGGACATTCGTGCCGGAAACCAGATGCAGATCAAGGTTGTCGAGAGCGTCATCGAAGACATGGTTGACAGCATGGTGCGCAATCCTGACGCCATGATGTGGGTCGCACGTTTGCGTGAACAAAGTACGGTTGCCTACGACCACGGCCTCAGCGTGGCAATCAACCTCGTTGCCTTTGGCCGTCATCTCGGCTTTCCGAAAGAGCAGCTAGCGCACCTTGGCGTCATGGGCCTGCTACTCGATATTGGAAAAATGCGCATTCCCCGCGAGATGTTGGAAAAGACTACGACGCTGACCCCGGAAGAATTCAAGGAACTCAAGCAACACGTGCTCTACAGCATGGAAATTCTCAACCAGACCGCCAACGTCAACCCAGACGTTGTTGAAGGCGTCGCGCAACACCATGAGCGCATGGATGGCTCAGGCTATCCCTACGGCATTGCGGGAAAAAACATCACCATCTACGGAAAGATGTCCGCAATCGCCGATACCTATGCCGCCATCACCAAGAAGCGGCCCTACGCGGAGCCAGCTTCACCGCACGACGCGCTGCAAATGTTGTCTAACTGGAGCGAAACGCAGTTTCAGGCCGACATGGTCGAACAGTTCATTCAATCTATCGGCGTGTTCCCGGTCGGCAGTTTGGTCGAACTCTCAACCGGCGAGGTGGCCGTTGTCATTACCCACAATAAGCAAAAACGGCTGCGACCGAAAGTATTGGTCGTTACCGATCCGGACAAGACGCTGCGCAAACACCCCAGCGTCAAGGATCTGATCTACGATGTCTCGGACAGTCCGCTCACGATTCGTCGTGGCCTGCCGAGCAATTCGTTCGGCATTGATCCAAGTGAGTACTACCTGAGCTAGCCGCGTTTCGCCTAGGCCAACGACGCACAGACCGCCCACAAAAGAGCACAAATGACGGCCCCATCCGATCCGCCCTCCCCACCCGGCGTCGTCTTACCGGGAGCCCTGCCTGCACGCGCCGAGGGGGCAGAGCAGGCGGCTGACCACTTCTCATTAAGCCGACGTGGTCTGATTACCGCCATCAACAATTCAATAGAATTCGCCAGACTCTCGCAGCGTATCGTCGGACTGTTGATGGTCCAACTGGTGCGTCCCGACAAGCTGGAGGCCGTGGTTGGCGCACCGTCCGCTGAGATCATGAAACAAGCGATGCTTCGGCTGCCTAGCGCGCTGCGTCCTGCCGACCGTGCAGTTGCAGTGACCGAGGAAAAACTCGTCATCCTGCTGCCAAATCTCAAGACCAGCGCGCAAGCGTGGTTGGCGGCTGGAAAAATCCAGCGCACGCTCGAAGCAGCGTTTTCAGTAGACGGCGAGCCTATCAGCGTACGACCAGTCGTGGGAATTGCCGCCTACCCGGAGCATGCCGAGTTTGCTGAGGAGCTGATTGTTCATAGCGATATCGCGGTAGGCGTCGCCAATCTGCGCGATGTCGCGCAGCACGTCTTCCAGAAAGAAGATCGGCGCGATTCGGACATTTACCTCGGCCTCGAAGCACCACTTCGCGAGGCCGTGCGCATCAACCAGCTGGAACTTTTTTACCAACCACAGGTGGATCTGCATACCGGAAAAGCGGTTTCCGCTGAAGCACTACTGAGATGGGACGCGCCGGAATTCGGGACGGTTTCGCCCGCCACCGTCATTCGTATCGCCGAGGCTAGTGGTATTGTCGGTGGACTGACCACCTGGGTCATCAATACCGCGATGCGCCAGCAGTCGGCATGGCTGAAGAGCGGCGTTTTGATCAACCTCAGCCTCAATCTCTCGACGGTGAATTTGACCGACGAGGAATTGCCGGATGCCGTGCAGCAGGCGCTTGGCCTCTGGAACGTCGATCCATCCACCATCACCTTCGAAGTGACCGAAAGCGCAACGATTGGTGACTCTGAAAAATCAACAGCGGTGTTGGTGCGGCTCAAAGAACTCGGCGTCAAGCTGGCCGTCGATGATTTCGGCACCGGCTACTCGTCGCTTTCCTATCTCAAGAACTTTCCGCTCGATGAATTGAAAATCGACAAGTCTTTTATCCAGCAACTGACGAATTCGGTGGCCGACCAGCGGATTGTCAAATCAATCATCGCGCTCTCGCACGATTTCAGTCTCAAGGTTGTCGCTGAAGGCGTGGAAGACGTGGCAACGGTACGCGCCCTCAAAGCGCTAGGCTGCGATCTCGTGCAGGGTTATGTCTATAGTCCGGCGCTACCGGTCAATACCTTCACTGATTGGTACGCCAAGCATCGGTAGCCCTGTCGCGCGCCCTGCCGACCGGGTTGAATTTCGGCGACCAACAGACGTAGGCCGGCAACCGGCACCAATCTACTGACCACACATTGGAAGTGTCGGCTATGCCACAATGGCAACTCCTTTCGACTCTGGATTACCGCTATGCAGCCGACCATGCAAGACGCCGCACCGCTAATTTCTTCGCTTATTGAATACGCGGCACTCAACCACCCAGATACTGAAATTGTTTCGCGTACCGTTGAAGGCGAACTGCACCGCTATAACTACCGCGACGCCTGCCGTCGGGCCAAGCGCCTGGCAAACGCGCTCAAGCATTTGAAGATTCAGCGTGGTGATCGCGTCGCGACCGTCGCGTGGAACGGCTACCGTCACTATGAGCTTTACTTTGCTGTGTCCGGAATGGGTGCAATCGTGCACACGATCAATCCGCGACTATTCCCCGACCAGATCACTTGGATTGCCAATCACGCAAAAGACCGAGTATTGTTTTTTGATCTGACGTTCGCGCCGCTGGTCGAAAAGCTGGCACCGCTAATGCCATCTATCGAAATCTATGTGGCGATGTGTGATCGCGCGCACATGCCGACACTGAAGATCCCAAACCTGCTTTGCTATGAGGACATACTGGACGCCGAAGCCGACGATTTTGTCTGGCCCGTATTTCCTGACACCACGCCGTCTGCACTCTGCTACACATCGGGCACGACTGGCGACCCGAAGGGCGTGTTGTACACCCACCGCTCGACCATCTATCACTGCATGGGGGCAGCGACGCGCGACGCGTTAAACATCAATTCAAACTCATGCGTGCTGCCGGTGGTACCGATGTTTCACGTCAACGCGTGGGGCGTGCCGTACATTGCCACCGCAACCGGCGCGAAGCTGGTGTTTCCGGGCGCGGCATTGGATGGCGCCAGCGTGTACGACCTGACTGAGCGCGAGAAAGTCACCGTGAGTCTTGGTGTGCCAACCATCTGGCTCGGATTGCTCAATCACATCGAGACACAGGGGCTGCGGTTTTCGACGCTCAAAGAAACCGTGGTCGGCGGTGCTGCGTGTCCCCCAGTCATCATCGAAAAATTCAAGCAACAGTATGGCGTTGAAGTTGTGCACGCCTGGGGCATGACGGAAACGTCGCCTATCGGAACAATTTGTCGCCTCAAAGCGAAGCACGCCTCGCTTTCCGAAGAGGCGCAGTTTGCGATCCGGGTCAAACAGGGCCGCGCGATTTTTGGCGTTGAAATGAAAATTGTCGACGACCACGGTAAGTCACTGCCACGCGATGGTAAAGCCTTCGGCGATCTGATGGTGCGTGGCCCATGGATTCTAGAGCGCTACTATGGCGAAGAAAAATCTGCGCTCGTCGACGGCTGGTTTCACACCGGCGACGTCGCCACCATCGACGCGGACGGCTACATGCAGATCACCGACCGCTCCAAGGACGTCATCAAGTCGGGCGGTGAATGGATCAGCTCAATCGAACTCGAAAACATCGCCGTTAGTCACCCGGCGGTCGCGGAGGCGGCTGCCATCGGGATTGCCCACCCGAAGTGGGACGAGCGGCCGCTGCTGCTGGTGGTTCTCAAGAAGGATGCAGCACTCGATAAAGCGCAAATGCTGGCGCACTTCGAAGGCAAAGTCGCCAAGTGGATGCTGCCGGATGATGTCGTGTTCGTCACCGAATTACCGCACACCGCAACCGGAAAGTTGTTGAAGCGCACCCTACGTGATGAATATGCCGGGCGCTACATTGGGAAATGATTCTACGGCTGTGCTTTGGGATTCGAGAATGCTGGCCGGGTAGAGAAACGCTTCGATATAGCGCGCTGCGGCAACCTGCGGGATCCTATCTTGCAAGTGCTTGAGCGCTTGTAACCGCGTCGGAAGAACGATAGGCAGTTCCGCCAGCTCATCTGTCTCAACAAATCCATGCTCCATCGGCCGAACACTCTGGCGTCGCCTTCGGTTTGCGCGAGCAGCTCGATGTCCGTGTGGCGTGTATCCAGTTGAATTCGCGCATAAAGCCCGTCAATCGCGCCTGCCGGGCCTTCGATTGCCTGCACGAAATAGCCCTCGCAGTAAATCAGCATTCCGGATATGTCTGCCTTGGCGTTGCTAGCTTGCGCGTGAAATTTCAGATGATGTCGGGACTCTCGCGACCGAAACTCGTCTGTCGCGCGGCTGATGTATGCGATGGTGACCAAACCGCCCACTGGTACTCCGGTGTGCACTGCGTTGTTCAATGCTATCAAGCATTGCGACGGTCTGCATCGCCATTTCCGGTAAACAAAAAACGCCGGGTAGCGAGGCTATCCGGCGTTTCACGATCTGCGCCGCTCGTAATATGGAGAGTCTGATCAAGTTCATTCAATTCATTTTGCGGCGATATCGAGGCATCTGCGTTGTGATGCTTCTCGTGCGGTAGCCCCGCAACGCACCTTCGTCGCATG
>JAYVUH010000191.1:0-5524 GCA_043788115.1 Burkholderiales bacterium | reverse complement strand
TGGCACCGCCGATGCCGCCGATGCCGCCCGTGCCGCCAGGCCCACCGGGATCCCCAAATGCGCCGATGGTATCGCTGCATGGTGAACTCGCGTCACTCGGCAACTTGTTCCAAGACCGCGCGTGGTCGTCCAACGCCACGACCAAGGAACTCGGCACCAAGGACTTCGACGGTGTCCGTGCAGAAGGAAAGATTCGTAGCTATACGATTCCAGCCGGCGAAGTGGGTAACAAGAATCCCATTACGGTCACCACTGAAACGTGGACCTCGCCTGAACTGCAAATCACGGTCTACTCGAAGCACAGTGACCCGCGCGCCGGTGACACGATCTATCGTTTGTCTGGCGTGAAACGCGCTGAACCGCCGCTGTCGTTATTCAGCGTACCAGATGGCTACACCGTCAAAGAAACGCCGGCCATGACGTTTAAATCGAAGTAATCAATCCGGCCCCGTAAGGCCATGAACCTCACGCCGCGCACGAATTTTTTCGCGCGGCGTGATGGAAAATATCTGCCGCAAGGTGCCGACCTTTTCGCCCCAGGTCAGACCTTCGCTGGACAGCGCTTCCATGAAATTGGCAATACGGCGCGAGAGAATGACCGTATAAAGCGCCAACGCCGTGGTCGGGATGAAAACCGCGCCGAAGATCAGCGCCTTTTCCCACGTGGTGTAGTCAGCCATCGCATAGATGTTCATGCCAAGAAAGCCCGTCACCACCGTACCCACCATTCCGCACGAAGACACCACCGTCAATCGCATCGCGTTGTCGGTCTGTTTGCGCATGCGATCTGCGTCTAGGTATTCATTGATGTCACGTGCCTCTTCGCGCACTTCGTTGTAGAGAGCGTCCGACCCCAACTGATGCGACCAGCGTTGGAAAAAATCACTCGCCTGCACCTGGTTGGAAATTTCGTGGAACCAGTAACGGTGGTTGAAGCGCAAAAACACTTCCAGCGTTTCACGTACATGCTTCTTGAACTGCTTGACGGACTCGAAATTGCGCACGTTGAGGCGCTCCACCGCGCGCGAAAAGCGGTTGGATAGCGACAGCAGCGCGGCCTTGTTGAAATTGGCGATGAGGCCGATTTGGTAGAACTGGTGACGAAATTGTCCGGCAAGTTGCGCCTGTTGCCCAGTCTTGGTGATCATCGCAAATCCAACGCCGCAGAAAAAATAACGTGTACGCATATCACTGCTGGCGTCTTCGGGATCCCAGTAGCGGTCGTAACAATAGGTGGATTCGAAGTCTTTCAGAAAACGGCTTGAATACGGCAAGGTATTGGACTCGCCCCATTTCGCCGCGAAGCCAATGCGCACCATGTCGCCACGTGTAAGCTGCGTCGGGTCATCAAACGACAGAAAGCTCATGATCGGAATGCGCTTGTTCTCGATCTGGTAGTACTTGATCGCACCGCCCGGCAAGTAAGCAGGCACCAGCGGCGACAGGAAATACTCCCAATGGAGCGACAATGGTGTTTGACGTTCGCTGCGGACCAAATCGACAAACTTGTCGCGATCACCGTAATCGGATTGCGATAGCAGCGCGCCGTCGTGCCCCTTGAATGCCACACGATGCGGACAGTGCGCACCCTGATTGGCTGACTCCCACGCTGGCGCGTAGGGCCGCCCGAAGCGGTCCATGAGATCCACTGCGTCAGCCAGTGGAATGTCCTTGCCGGCGACTTCAAGCACGGCGACGGCGACATCGATGTCGTAGAAAAAATAGAGGCGCGCGCGCAGCACCTCGAGCGTGATGGCAGATGCACCCGCTGACAACTCGACCTCGACCGACGCAATGTCGTCGCGCGTAAAGGCGTGTAGCGAAGACTGCGCGCCTTGCCCTTCGTCGCCAACGCCGTACAAGAAGCGCTGGACGTAGGGCAGGAAATGCACGAACTCTTCATACCCGGCGATACACGACTCGTCCTCAATGAGCAACGTGTCTTCAACATATCGCCAAGGGCCCGGCTTTCGTTGCAGCATGTCCCAGTAGTGGATGACATCCGCACCCGCATTACGGCGCAACGGACGTAACGTAATCGGCCATAGCAGCGTATGGTGAAACTCTCGGACAATTTTGGTGTCTGCTATCACGCGCTCCCCTTCTGCTTTGGTTCCCGGCACTGCATCGATTATGACCTGTAACAGGATGTTGCTAGAACTCGCGTCTGGTCACCAGTTTGGCAGCTGAAATTGACCGATGTCAGCAGGAAAACATGCCTGCAGGCGATAAAATTTAGGCATCCTTAGCAACTGGATCAAAGCGGTCATCCGCACGCAACTCCGCGTGCTGATGGCCGCGTTTTGTGTTGCGGCCTGAAACGGACAATTACCTCATGCGAAGCATCAATCTGAACACCCCTCCCCTCACTCGATTTTTTGCCACCGCGCTGTTGGGACTGGCCAGTTCCGCCGCGAGCGCACAGACGACACCGCCTGCACCACCACCTGTGGAGCCTACGACTGACGCTGAGAAAGCCGAACCGGCCAAACCAGAGGTGAGGCCAGATGCAGCCCGGCCGGCGACTGTTCGCCCGGCTACGCCGAGAACCGAGGCCATCGAAGTCAACGAGCGCCGCACTGCAACCTCCGAGCGGCGCGACTCGTCGGCCTCCAAAATCATCATCACTCGCGAAGACATCGAGCAATACGGTGACTCTAACCTCAGCGATGTTCTACGCCGCCTTCCTGGTGTCACCACGGGCGGTCGGCCTGGTCGCGGTGGCCCGCCCGGGCTGCGCGGCATGGGTGGGGGATTCACGCAGATCTTAATCAACGGCGAACGCGTCGCGCCCGGCTTTTCGATTGAGCAAATCACACCTGAGTTGGTCGAGCGCATCGAAATTCTGCGCGCACCGACAGCCGAGACCGGCACGCGCGCCATCGCTGGAACCATCAACGTGGTGCTGCGCGAGCCGCTGCGCCAACGTAACAACGATATCCGTGTCGCTGTACAGGAAGAGCGCGGCAAATATTCGCCCAACGTTTCACTTTCACGCAACGATACGCTCGGCCCAACGGGGACATACAACTTGACGGTCTCGCTCAACAAGACGGATCAGTTGACCGACACCGCTTCGAACACGCGCTACATTGATATCCCGACCGGACGCGTCAACCTCGCACAATCGACCTTCAATCAATCGCACGAAAACCGCGACGGCATCTTTGCCACCAGCCGATTTCAGTGGCGCCTCGGTGCGGGAGAGATGTTTAGCATTCAACCGTTCATCGTGAGCAACAAGTTCACCACGACATCCACCGGAACGCTCGCCCAGTCGGCCGGCACGACACCCGCCCCATATGCCACCAGCGCTGGGCAAGTCGATGGCACGTTTAAGGTGGCCCGTGCGATGGTGATGTTGAATAAGCGTCTATCCCCTTCGCTTCGATCTGAGCTGCGCGGCGGCTTCGGGCAATTTAAGTCTGAAACTGATTCGATTCTCCGAGAGCGCACAGCAGCCGGCGCGACCGTACTTACGCAAACGACCGACGGCAACGCCAAAGACAACTCGTGGAATCTGGTGGGCAAGCTCATGTACAACTGGCTCGACGGCCAGCACAACCTGGTTACGGGCTGGGAATACGAAGAGACCAAGCGGTCCGACAATAGCGTGACGCTGCTCAACGGTGCACCGCTGTTGACCGACTTTGGCAATCAAATTGACGTCTCGACCACCCGCAAAGCGCTCTACGTGCAAAACGAGTGGGAGCCGCATCCACAGTTTTCGACGTATCTTGGTGTGCGTTGGGAAGGCCTTGAAACCAAGAGTCGGACGCTCACCAACCCGGTGAAAAACACCAGCAGCGTGATCAATCCGCTCGCGTTTGGCGTGTGGCGGTTTGCCGCGCCAAGCCGCGACCAGATTCGCCTGAGCTTGACGCAATCCTACCGCGCGCCGACCACACAAAATCTGGTTGGACGTCCAAACTTAAACGTGCTCTTCCCAGTACCCGGCCCGAACACCTCCGTCTCGTCGGACCGCGCTGGCAATCCAACACTTAAACCCGAGATCGCTAACGGCATCGATGTCGCCTACGAGGACTATCTCGAAGGCGGCGGTGTGATTTCGATCAACCTGTTTTCGCGTCATATCAGCGACTTGATCCGCAACGTCACCGCACTAGAGCGCGTCACGTGGGCGACCTCGCAGCGTTTCGTCACGCGTCCGCAAAATCTGGGTAAGGCACGCACCAGCGGCATCGAATTCGACGCGCGCTTCCGACTACCCGAGATCATCAAGGACGCGCCGGCGATCAACTTCCGCGCCAACATGAGCGTATTTGATTCGAAGGTCGATTCCGTCCCCGGCCCGAACAACCGCATTAACGAACAACCGAAAATGACCGGCAACTTCGGCGCGGATTATCGCTTCCGCGGCACGCCGTTTTCGATCGGTGGCAATATCAATTGGACGCCAGATTTCGAAACACGCCTGACAGATAACCAAACGACCAGAACCGGCACCAAGCGCGTCCTCGAAGGCTATGGCTTGTGGACAATCAACTCGCAGGCAAAGCTGCGTCTGTCGCTCTCAAACTTATCGCCGCGCGACGCGATCAACACCAATTCGCAAATCCAGGGCAACGAGCTGCAGACGATCACGACCAACGGCAAGACATCCATGTCTACGGCCTTGCGGTTTGAAATCCGGCTGTAAAGTCGTTGTTAGGCGGGCATTTCGGAGCAAAAACGCTTGGGAACGCCCGCGAATAGGCACTATTCAATTTTTTCAGAGGGCGCGTGAACGCAGGGCTTGAACGGCGCGCCTCTGCAGCACCCGTATGTTGGAAAGCTTTAGTGCTAGCCTACGAGACAGTTCTAGTCGGATCCTAATCATGCAAGTCACCCGTGCTCACATGACGTTTGCCGTTTGCAAAAATGTCTTAGGTTGGCTCAATAAGTCAGCTGCCCAATGCGGACTTGCCGCGCTTCTCGTTGCACCCACACTTGTCAGCGCAGAACCCCTACTGCCGTCGAAGGCGCACAGAATGGCGCTGTTTGATGCACTCGTCGGTGAAATCGAGCGTCTCGATGGCGACGGTCTGATCAATCGACATACGCGCCCCGAGTCTTGGCGGCAAACGAAGTCGAAATTGCGCGAAGCGGCTGCGACCGCAACGTCACCGGTTGAATACGGTCAGGTGTTTCATCGCCTACGAGGAACGTATCCAAACTTTCATGCGGGCGTTTCAATTGCAGAAGCCTATCGCGGCACATGGATGCAGAACGATGCGAAGTTGCCAGTTTTAATTCGGGCGGAAACCGTCAAGCCGAGCCAGACGCGCCCACCGCTTCGGATCGCGCAGGTCGATGGCACGTGGGCGAGGATGCAGCCGCCAGACGCACAGCTGCCGCTAGCCGGTGACGTAATCATCGCGATGGACGAGCGTCTTGCGGACGATTGGCTTCGTGAAAACGAAATTTTCTGCAAGCAACCAACGCTTGGCCAGTGCCCAATAGAGTTTCACCGCAATCTAGCGCGCGGTCTATTGTTCTGGCATCCCGAGGCCCCGCTTACACT
>JAYVUH010000190.1:0-3114 GCA_043788115.1 Burkholderiales bacterium | reverse complement strand
GATGACGTACCGGATGTTGTCGAACTTAGGGAGGTGCCGGACAATTGCACCTGTTGCGGTCGAAAATAGTAACGCTGCCCGATCACAGCGCGAAGCCGTTCGATACCGGAGCCATTGTCGATGAAACGTGTAGTGACCGCCGCCGTCAACTGCTTGGCGTCGGAAATCCTGTCGCCCCCGACAAACTGATTCTCGTTGAAGATCTGCGCAAAATTGAAGTCTGTTTCAGAGGTGGAAAACTGCGGAAGTTTTGACTGGTTGCGATAGGGCACATACAAATAGAAGAGGCGCGGTTCGAGCGTTTGGGTGATCGAGCGACCCGCAAACGTATCGGGGCGCTCGTAAGCCAGTCCGCTGTCAATACTCATGATGGGCAGCGCACGCGTGCCACCTTCGTAACCGGTTTCGTTTGCGGTCAGGCTGTAGTGGGTCATGTGATAGCCAAGTTTCGGTGTGAGGTAGCCAAACGGTCGTGTAATAGCATACGAGACCGACGGGTAGAGCAACAGTCGTTGTCCGTTGACCAGCGTTGGGTGACGAAAATCCGTGTACTCGCCAAAGGTGTTGAACTCCAGCCCGCGCGTGCGCGCCGGGCGCGCATTGAACGACAGTTGCGGTTGAAGTTTGTATGGTGTCGTGATCGGCGCGAGCGGGTCTTGTAAGGTCTGAAAGCTGAGTATGCGCAAGCCGATGTTGCCGAAATCTGACGCGTAATTGACGGCGGCATCGCGTGGCAGATTGGTTTGTGTGGTGTTGGCAATCCGTGTCGACAGGTCGCGGAAGTAGTTGTTGTCGGACACTTTCTGGGCGTTGATACTGCCGCTCCAACCCTTGCCGATGACCGACGAAAGATTATGAAAGTGTCGCCACGCCAGTAGCAGACGGTTCTTGTTGGCTTCCCGATCGCCGGGCAAAAACTCCGTGTCGAACTGTCCTACCGTCAGGGGCCGCAAATAGCGAAATTCCGCGCCCAACTGCAGGCCACGGCGCGTGAAAATCTTTGGCGTTATCGTGGCATCCGTATTGGCCGCAATATTCCAGTAGTACGGTAGCGCCAATTCGCCGCCGCTGGTTGATGAGCTACCAATGGAGGGGGGTAGAAAGCCGGATTTGCGTTCGTCGTTGAGCGGAAAGGTCATGTACGGCACGTACATGATCGGGACACCCTTGAACTCAACGCGGGCGTTGTAGCCTGTACCAACGTTGGCGGCGCGATCCAGCGCCAATTCATTGACTCTCATCACCCATTCGTTCTCGCCGGGCTTGCAAGTTGTGTAGGTGGTCGAGAAAAGTCGTTCCTTGTCCGGCCCCTCAAACTCAAGACGCGTCGCCTCGCCGTGCGCGGTAAGTCGCCGCGTCGATCGGCCGAGTTGTCTGCTGAACAAGAAAGTCGGTCGTTCGACGTAGCCAAGATCTTCATCGAATTTCAGCAGCATCGAAAGCCCGGTGACGATATCGCCGGCGCGGTCGAGCCTGATGTTGCCCGCCGCGGTGGCCGTGTCCGTTGGCTTTTCATATTCGATGCGGTCGGCCGTGAGGATCAGATAATCTTGTTTAAGGACCACGCTACCGGTTGCTACTGCGCGCTTTTGATTCACGCCATCGATGCGCTCTGCTTCAATCACGCGGGGGCCGGTTCGATTCTTTGGTGACGCGGCCGCGCCAGACGCTGCTGGATTGCGGTCGGATTTGAGGCCTTCGCGAATCGCGTCGTCAAGTTCGGATTGGGTCGGCGCGACGGTCGACTGCGCCATGGCCGGTGCGACCAGCGCAGCTACCATCACGCATGCGAAAACGCGCCCCAGCCTCAACGCTTGTCGATGCAATTGAACGTGCCAACGAAGCCCGAAGACGCCGAGCATTTGAGCCGTGGTGGTCGTTTTGCACGGCATTGGCGGGGTGGCATGCAACGTAGAGTGATAAAATTCGCGCAAATTTTAAGAGCTGTTACGAAGAACCGGATGAAATCAATCGAAGCTGAAGATCTCCGATTGCGCGAATTGTCAGATTGGTTGGCAACCGACGCGGTCAAACAGGCGGTCGGTGCCAACGTTGCCGAGGGGCAACTCGCACCGGCGACAGCCGACGCGAGTTTCAGGCGTTATTTTCGCATAACCCACGCTGGTGGCACGCTGATCGCGATGGACGCGCCGCCGCCGCAAGAGGACTGCCGGCCGTTTGTACGCATCGGCGGCATGATGGCCGAGGCTGGACTCAACACTCCAACGATATATGCCCAGGATATCGAGCGCGGTTTCCTGCTGTTGACCGACTTGGGACGCCAAACCTATTTGGATGTGATCGACACAAAGAACGTGGCGCCGCTGATGCGCGACGCCACCGATAGCCTGCTGAAATGGCAACTGGCCTCCAAGCCGGATAGCTTGCCAAACTACGATGAAGCAGTGCTGCGCCGCGAAATCTCATTGTTTCCCGATTGGTACGTGGCCAAACACCTGCAGGTGGAGTTGACCGTCCCGCAGCGGGCGGCGATGGAGGCGGTGTTTTCGACGGTGATTGCATCGAACCTAGCGCAGGCCAGAGTCTATGTTCACCGCGACTTCATGCCGCGCAATCTGATGGCCGTGGCACCCGATCGCGCGCCGAATCCCGGCGTGCTCGATTTTCAGGATGCGTTGTACGGACCGATTGGCTACGATATTGCCTGCCTGTGGCGAGACGCCTTTGTTTCATGGGAGGAAGAGGAGATTCTCGACGGCACGGTTCGCTATTGGGAAAAAGCCAAGAAAGTCGGGCTGCCGGTACCCGAGGATTTCGGGTCGTTTTACCGCGACGTCGAATGGATGGCGCTGCAACGGCATCTCCAGGTGATGGGTATCTTCGCGCGTATCAATTACCGCGACGGTAAGCCGCGCTATCTGGCCGATACGCCGCGCTTTGCACGCTATATCCGTAAGTGCTGCGAACGCTACAGTGAACTGTTTCCGCTCGCCCGACTGTTTGACCAGCTCAAGATCGATGACGGCCTGACGAGAACGTCCGGCGTGTCGTTCTAGCGGGTGTTGGATACTCTGGAAGGCATATTCAAAGTCGTCTATCCACGGGCAGTTTCAGGCATTTGTGCCGCAAAGTGCGCGTGGTTGCTTGAGTTTG
>JAYVUH010000189.1:0-9231 GCA_043788115.1 Burkholderiales bacterium | reverse complement strand
GCCGCGAGCGGACGTTACGCGGCACGTTTGAGCTCCTCGATCAGGTGGCCCTCGGCGCTGTAGCGCGCCACACTTGTGCGTCATGTCGAAGTGCTGGATTGGTCACGCGCCGCCGCTGAGCACTATGCCGAGATTCGTGCCGATTTAAAAAAGCGCGGCCAGTTGATTGGTGCCAATGATTTGTTGATTGCCGCTCACGCGCGCAGCGTCAGCGCGACCCTGGTCACTCACAATCTCAAGGAATTCTCTCGGGTCAAAGGCCTCGGCGTAGAAACCTGGATGACCCGACCCAAAAAACCTTGATTCCGGCCAGCGACCTCATCTGGTTCACTGCGCGCGGCGTCCCACGCATCTCCACCCCGCCGCTCACCCTGGTTGAACCAGACTTCGATCCTAGCGGCCCGGAGCGCCTCGCAGATGCGCTCCGCCGCCTGTGAATCTTGGGAGGCGTAGCTGAGAAAGACGGTTATGTTGGCCTCTTATTGTTCGGCTCTGCTCTATCCGCGACACCCTAAGTTAGAACTAGCACCGACCCCGCATCATGGTAATTCTTCCAGAAACGCCTCCGGCTTCACGATCCGATACGCAAGACGCTTGCGGATCGACAATAAAGCACGGTCCCCGGTCATGAGAAATTTAGCTTTGCCGATCACGGCTAGCTCCAGGAACGCCACATCGTCAGGATCGCGGCAGGTAGGGGTCCGCGCGGGTGTTTTCGGCATGCGCACCACCGTACAGTAGGGCAGCACATCCGCGATCAACTCCTGCTGATCAGCGTTGGACAACTTGAACTTCGGATAGCTCAACACCCGTAGCAGCTCTGCCGCCGTGACACTCGACACCAGCGGGATCATCTGTTCACTCTGCCACGCCTGGCGCAACGCGCTCAACCGACCGGACGAAAACAGAAGCGCCGACAGCAGCACGTTCGTATCCAGCACGACCCGCGGCGCCGACATACCTTAGCGCTTCGTCCGCCCGCCCCGCGCCCAAGCCACGGCATCGTCGATATCTTGCTCGCTCAACTCCAGCTCCGCGAGTTTCACCCGCACCGCGTCCGCGCGCTGAATCCGCACCGGGGTCAGTACGATCTGCCCGTTTTCGGCTTTCACTTCGTAATAGCGCGCCGCGCCGACCGCCTCGGTTACGGCTTTCGGGAGCGTCAGCTGGTTCTTAGCCGTCATTTTCGCGAGCATTTCTCTGACCGCTAAGCATAGTAAGGATTCCTTACTTTACGCCGCTGGCAATCTGTAGGCAAGCCCAGCGGCCCACAGCCCAAAACTGGGTTGTTCCACCGGGTCTTCCCGGCAAACGCCAACGAAGACGCTGAGCCCGCTCCAGCGGCACAACCCGCTCGGGGGGTCCGCGCTGCGCGACACTGATCGCGGAATTGACCTCCGGTGCCGCAAGGCGCCGGGGGTGCTTCTGATCGTCGTCAACCTGCTCGTGGTGCTGAAACGCCGTTCAGCCACGGCTATTGCTGAGTGCCAGCCCTCGAGATCGGCTAGGTCTACTGGGTGTCCCTCGGTGCTACATGAGACGGAATGGCTGAAAAGGGGATGTCCTGAATCGCATAATCCATGAAGTCCTTGTAGTCGTAGTGCCACCATTCCTCCGGGTACACAAAGAAGTTACCATCCCGCTCCATTTCCTGTCGCAACAGATCGCGACGCGCCCGCTGTTCTGGCGTTCCGCCCGAGTAGGTCACAAACGACCGCTCCGTCATCTCGTCATAGGCACCCGGCATCTCGACCTCACGCCCGGTCTGCAGATCGTACAGTCCAAGGTCCACGGCGCAGCCGCGGTTGTGCCTTGACCCCACCGCAGGATCTGCGACAAAGATTCGGTCTTTCTCCGGTGTAATATCCCAAAACAGTTTGGTAACCGACCAGGGCCGATACCCGTCGTGGATCAGCAGGCCGTAGCCTTTCACCTTAAGCCGCCGCTGCACGGACATCAGTGCTTCCGCGGTCTGACGCTGGAGGAACGCACGCGCTTGCGCGTACACCACTCGGCCGACAAAATTATTCGCCGTGGCATAGCGAATATCCAGCTTGATGGTTGAATCAAGCGTCACCAACTCCACAAGATCGTTGGATCTATAGGGTCCACCGCCCGTCGGCGGTCCGACGGGAGCCTGCGCCAAGGCATTTGCGCCAGCGCAGATAGCTACGAGACAGGCCGCGAGGGACCACGCCGATCTCGCGACACATGTCGCTCCGCTGCTATTGCTCACATACACCTCCCAACCGGCAGCGTTGAAACATTGAAATCAGCCCAGCTTGCTCCGCTGGCGGACCAGCCCAGGCCGCCGCGCGTCCGCCTTATCCCGTTCGCTTACTTTACTCAGGCTGCCGGCACGCCGAACGCTACTCGCCAGCCGCTTCAGCCTCGTCTTCCTGATCCGCCGAGTCGCTGGTTGCGCCCTTGGACGCTGTCCGGCTGTTGAGCAACTCCACCCAGCTCATCTCAACGCCATTCCGCCTACCCTTCAGGGTCAGCTTGACGCCTGAGGGCGAGATCGCCGCTACATACGCTTGCTCATTAATCGTCAATCCGCGCTTCAGTGTCTTATCGAGTGGCGTCGTCATGTGACCTCACAGTGAGTTGCCGGCCGGATCTTCCTGGCCGTGGAAGCTCCATCTTACACGGTGAGCGCTTGGCGCATGTACCTGGGCAATGCGAGCTGCGGATGTGCCTCCGCCACGCACAACCTTCTCCTCGTCAGGCGCGCCACCACCGCGGGCCGCATTCGCGAACCGTCCGCCTGCAATCTTGCACTCTCCGCTGCACTTCCGCCCGCTTGCTAAGTACCCCGACGGCTGATATGAATCGTCTTCTCAACCACGGCATGCACAGTGCCATCAGCGCTCCGCAGCTCCACCGAGAAGACACGATCCACCTTCGACACCTGCACCAGCTGCGCCCGTATTGAAGCCACGATCTCCGCGGTCATGAGGAACTGCGCCTCCAGCGTCGAGCGGCCCGGCCTGCGAAACCGGATCGCCGCCGCCTTGTCCCAGACGGTGTACCGGGAACCTAAGAGCTTGATGAGCATGATCATATAGAACGGATCGGCCGCCCCATACAAGCTCCCGCCAAAGATGGTGCCGACGTAGTTGCGCGTCCGCCATGACAAGGGCAGTGTGACGCGAATCTCCTGCCAATCGCCTGCGATGTAGGTGACACGCGCTCCCGTTCCCCAGTAGGCCGGGAAAAGGTTGAAGCGCCAGCGCGCGACCCGAGTGCTCCAGGATTCCGCCATGCCGCTCAGTTCACCCTTGTTGGCGCGATCACGCCAGCGGATATCCGCTCAACGCTCCGCTTGAGCACCGCAGGTACTCATGCGAGATTCAGGGAGGCGGCGCGTCACGCGGCACTCGATGCGTTAGTCAGACCGCGCCTCAATTTGTATTACACCACTGATCTTCACAGGGAATGCCATCTCTGTCACCGTCCATTTTGATGTCCGGACAATGTTTTAGAAAGTAGCTTGCTTCGGCGCACGACGTCATTTGAAAGCAGCGCTCGCGACCGTCGCAGACGAAGGTCGAGCTTTGGTCATTTGATTGCGTCAAAAGCAAGCCTACCGAATCTTGTGCCAGCGCCAGTTGTAGGTGCTGATTGTAAGCCACTGGCTGCTCGATGTCGTTGCGCATCGCCCAGATATGCCGTTGGCCCCCGGCTTCGGTCCCAAACTCAGCCTGGGACTTTGCAACTCGGTTGCAGGGACCCTCGCCGTGGAATTCCTCTTGTACGCGGCGGGTGTCTGGTTCTACCTGAAATCGACGGTCGCGCGCGATCGTGTCGGCTTTGTCGGGACGTGGGCCCCGGTACTATTCCTGACGATCGTCGAGCTCGCAAATATATTCGGGCCACCGCCCCCGAGCGTCAGCGCCGTCGCCTGGTCAGCCGAGGCGATGTGGCTGCATGTGGCATCGGGCTATTGGATCGATCGGCATCGCGAACCAATAGGTCGCACGTTGACAGCGACTCGGGACGCAAGTTGTACCAGCTAGAGTGTCATCGAGACGACCGTTCGATGGCTTGGGTATAAGACGCGCGGGTTGCACTGCGCAAGCAGGCAGCGAGTGGTGTCGTTGTTGTTCGCAACGTAACCAGGCCCTAGTGGAGCGCCGGCTGCTTGGGTATCAGCGGCCAGTTGATCTTGCCCGCCGCGATGTTCGCGTCACGCTCTCGATTCCAGAGTTGCATGGCGAAGGCGTTGTTGTTCACGTAGAGCTGATCATCGACGATGGCCCATTGCTCCGGGTCACCGTCAGCCGTGGTGCCGCGTGAGATCGCAAAGGCACAGTAGCCGCCAAATTGTGGGGCGTAGCGTACTGGGTCCGCCGTGAACATGGCCAGGTGCTCAGCCGAGGCAAAGCGCCATGTCGCGCCATGCCACTGCAATGCAAAGACGTCGCTGCCCTGACCAGGCTTGCCGTCGACAAAGTAGGCGACGGAGTCATAGCCTCGCAAGCCCAGGCCGTGCGGTGCATTGAGCACCGGGATTGGCTTCTTGACGCTGATTCTGCCTGGCGAGGCGGCACAGCCCCATAGCAGCAACAACAGTGCGCTACCCAGGGCCACGATCAATGTAGAATTTTTCATAGGAAGCTAACTCAGACGCCGACGGTAGCAAATTGCGGCGCCCACACTGGCAAGCAGAGTGAATACGACAACGCCGCGCATTTCGTGCCAGACAAACGCACCAGACTCACCGCGCAGCAGTACTCCACGCGCTGAGCGAACAAAGTGCGTTAATGGCAGTATCTCGCCAATCGATTGCGCCCAACGTGGCATGCCGGAGAAAGGAAACATGAAACCCGACAGTAGCATCGATGGCAGATAGAAAAACACCGCACCCTGCAGCGCTTGCATCTGGCTTTCAGCCAGCGCCGACAGGGCAAAGCCCAATACCAGGTGTGCGGCCGCGAGCAGCAGCGCGGCGAGTAGCAGTGCAGTGACTGCGCCGCGCAGCGGCACGCCGATCAGCGCGTTTGCAACGTAAATTACAATGGCGGCTTGCATAACTCCGACTAACAGGTACGGCGCGAGCTTGCCGATCAGTGCATCCAACGCATCGACTGGCGTCGCCAGAAGGCTCTCCCAGGTCCCCTGTTCGCGCTCGCGTACCAGCGTCAGCGCACCAAGCATCAGCATGGAAATCATCACCACCACACCGGCAAGCGCCGGGGCGACCGCCCAGGCGGGCTTGCCCTCAGGGTTGTACAACCATTCCGTTGCAACAGTTGGCCTGGCGTCGCCTGCTAACGAGGACAGTGCATCACGCAACATCGCGGCTTGCAGCGCAAGTACCGCCGGGCGCACCATCAGTGGGTCACTTGAGTCGGCGGCCAGCACTACACTGGCAGCAGGACCGATTTCGATAGCCACCAGCGCAGCGCCATTCTTGACGCGCTGTACCGCCGCACCGGGTGCGAGTCCGTCCCCCACAACCGTGAAATAGCCGGTGGCAGCAATGCTGCTCGCCAGCCAATCACCGTCGGCCGGAACTGCGCGTGATATGGCCAACGTGACATCCTTCGGCTCAAAACTGACCGCGTAGCCGAACAGCACGATTTGAATCGCTGGCACCACCAGCAGCAACGAAATCGAGGTGCGGTCACGCAGCAGGCGCAGACACTCGACGCGCGCCACTGCCCATATGCGCGTGCCACGCTGGCGCGTTGCTGTTAACGCGACGCCGAGGCCCCAGCTCACGCCGCAGCCCGGTGCGCAGGTGCGCGGTCATCGGCAGTCAGGGCGGTCGCCGCATCTTCGAAGTTCAGTTCAACCTCGGTGTGTTCGCAACCATGAGCCGCGATGATTTCTTGCACGCTGCGCTCGCCCGCTGGCCTGACCACCAGGTGCAGCCCGTTGCCCTGCGGATAGACGGCGAGCACCTGCGGCAGCCGCGCCAGCGGCTCGGCGAGCGCCAAAGCGGCGGCGCCCTGCACTCGGAAGGCCCGCGCCGAGGCCGTTTCGATCATCCGCATGGCGGTGCCATGGGCGCACACCGAACCGCGAGCAAGCAACAGCAGTTGCGTACAGCGCTCGGCTTCCGCTAAGTCGTGAGTGCTCAGCACCACGGCCGCGCCGGAGTGCGCCAGACTCATGATGTGTCGCCACACCTGGTACCGATGCGCCGAGTCGAGTCCTGCCGTTGGTTCGTCCAACAAGACCAGTTGTGGCCGATGGACCAACGACGCGGCCAACTGCAGCAGGCGCGCCCAGCCGCCCGAGAGCTTGCCTGCCGCCACGTCACGAACGCTCCCAAGGCTAAAACGCTCGATCAACTGCGATGTGGCCAGTCGCGGATTGGCGACCGCGAATACTTCGGCGCGAAAGCGGATGTTTTCGAGCACCGTCAGGGTCGGATACATCGCGAAGGACTGCGCCATGTAGCCCACGCTGTTGCGAAAGTGCGTGGCGCCCGTAAGCAGGTCGTGTCCCAACACCGTTCCGCTACCAGCATCAGGTTTGAGCAGGCCCGCGAGCATGCGCAGAGCTGTGGTCTTGCCGCCGCCGTTGGCGCCGATCAGACCGAACACCTCCCCCGGACACAGTGTGAGTGACAGGCCTTCAATTCCGCAGCGCTTGTTAAAGTGCTTTGCCAACCCATGCACGGCAACAAGTGCCGCGGGGTCGGTTGCACCCTGCGAGTCAACCGTGGACATACAGCATGCCGCCGAACATATGCTTGGTCGCCTCAGCTCCCAGGATCAGTACTCGCTGTCCTGCGTGCAGGTGGCGGCGCAGTTGGGCTAATGCCAGCCAGATGGCGGCGGAGCCGGTGTTTCCGACGCAGTCGGCGTTGACGAAGATGCGGTCTGCAGCAACCCCAAGTCGCGGCGCCAGGAGCCGTGCCATATTGCCGTTGGCCTGGTGGGGAATGATGTAATCGAGCGTTTGCAGGTCGACTCCCATCGAGGCTGCGGCTGCAATTCCCTGTTCGAACAGGGCCGGCCCACACTCGCGCACCGCCCGGAAATCATGATCGAACTCGGCTAGCTCATGTCTCGGAGATTGCCCGCCGACGAGGTCAGCGTAATCAGAACCACCGGCCCTGAACTGGAGGCCGGGGCGCCGCTGACGTCCGATCTGGCCGAAGTAGAGATTTGAAATTTGGGCGCCGCGTTGCCCCAGTTGCGGACCCAATACGCACGCCGCCGCGCCGTCGCCCATTTGCAGCATATTCACGAGTTGCCCGTGGTCCTCGGCGGCACGCATTGGGTCGAAAAACACTGAGCCGGTCTCGGAGCCCACTATTGCCACCGGCCCGCAATGTGGTGCGTCCAGCAGGCCACGCGCCAGGATGAGCGCGCTGGCAAAGCCAGTGCAAGCCTGACGCAATTCCACGAAAGGACCGTCGTAGCCGACAAGCTCGGCAACGCGGGCAACATTGGGCGGCAAGGATTGACCCGGTGTGGCGGTGTGGCCGATGAGAAAGGACAAATCAGTGCAGCGCAGTTTCGCTTCGTTTAGAGCACCTTGCAGTGCGCCGGCGGCCAGTTCGGCGTTGCTGTGACCGGCCCGCGGCGCCTCGCTTCGGCTGCGCAACTCACGGCACAGATGGCGAGTAGCGACGCCCAGGCGACTTGCCACAATGCTCCCGCTGCGCCCGACGCTGATGCCAAATTGCTGTTGCACCTGCGCCAACAATTGGGCGGTCGACAATGGTTCACCGGGCAAGGCATGCCCCATGCCGAGCAACGCGACACTGCGAGTGTCCCGCCAGACCTGGGTGGGCATGGTCGGTACGGCGCAGGCGCTCATCCCAACAATCCTGGAGCTGGTGTGCGCAGTCGCCCGAACAGGCGGTCAGCATCAATGCGCAGCAACTGTTCGAGCGCTGCGGCGCGGTGGGTCAACAACTCCACCAGTTGGCTGCGGGTGTCCCGCGCGATGGCTATTGCCTGCTGCCCGTCGACAAGTCTGCGAGTGTGATGACGTGCCACGAGCACATGACGGGCCTCGTCGCGATGAATACGCCCAAACAGTGGGCCCAGCGTCGGTTCCGAGCCGACAGTTGTTCGGCGGTGGCGCAATGCTCCCAATAGCAGGCAGACGGCGGAGTCGAGCGCCACGATGCGCGCCAAATGGCGGCCAACATCGCGCTCGGCAAGGCGGAGAAAGAAATTACGTACCGCACTCGACAAAGCCGGATCGGAGCGCGCTGCGGGCAGTGTCCGTCGTACCTGTAGCAACAAACGTGCGTGTTCGCGCTCGTCATGTTCGATGCGCGATAGCTCTTCGTGTGCCGCCGCGAGGTCCGGCACCTGACTCAGGTGCGCGAATACCATGCCCGCCGATTCCTCGCCGCAGATCAGTACCGGCAACAGTTCGGCCAATGCTTCAGCGTCACTTGCCCTGAGCCTGAGTTCTGGCAATGGCAGCAACGAATCGCGGCGGCGATTGCTGACGAAGCAGACGTGCGGGTGCGGGTGCGCGGACCTCATCGGTGGTAGCCCTTCTGCTCCCAGGCGAATGTAACGGACAACCGAACAGCCGTATCCGGCGACGGCTATCGAGTATTTCGCATCGGCCACCCAGTTAGTTACACGCCAAGAAACGAAAGTCGGGGCGGATTGGCCGCAAAGCAGGACGCCGCCGGCTAGGGAAGCTCAGTAGTACTGATCGAGAAAGATGAATTCAATGACAGAAACGCGCGCGCGGATGCCGACGCGCGGATGTTTTGCTGCCAGCGCGGGGTTTATTTGTTATATGTCAAGAGTTCGACGCGCACCCCGGGGCACCAGTGCGCCGTGCTCAAGAACGACATCGTCTGTTTCGGCGGGTTTGGCCTGCTCGCCAACCCCAGCGACGTCTGGGTCAGCCGCGACGGCGCAAACTGGCGCAAGGTCAGCGATTCGCCCTGGAACGCCCGGTCGCCGGACGACATCAAGTACGACTTCGACATCCCGGCGGTCCAGTCCCGGTGGGACGACGCCCGCCCCGCGATCTTCACCTTCGGTGGGGACCGCGAACGATTCAATCTGTCGCCGCAGGAGAACTACGGGCGCGCGGACGACGAGGTCTGGAGTTTCTCGCCTCCAAGCCAGGATCCCTGACGCGGAGAGTTGACGGTCCGTAGTGATCAAGGCGCTTTGCTTTCTTGCAAAATGTTGCCTCCGTCGACTACCAACGCCTGCCCCGTAATATAGGAAGCATCGCGCGAAGCCATAAAGCACACCGCTGCAGCGACTTCATCAGGGGTCCCCGGCC
>JAYVUH010000188.1:0-4881 GCA_043788115.1 Burkholderiales bacterium | reverse complement strand
ACAACTGGCCAGCGCAAACACAAGCCCAGCCGACGTCGCCAACGCCATGGCTTGGCGAAGCCCATGGGGCGTGTCCGACCAAGTGCGGGCGCTTGTGCGCCCATCACATGCGACGCGCAAGGTAGTGCTGCCTGCAGGGTTTTTTACGGAAGCCTTGAGTCGAGAGTTGTGGCGCAATAGGGAGTTCATCAAGGAGGTCGTCAAGACTGTTCAGGATACCGCTTAGCAACATCTGCCGTCGGACGAAGTCGGGCTCAATTTCCGCCAGTCAGACTCGCGATGTGTTCTTTGAGTTCTGTATTACTGACTTTATAAGCGGATTTGCCAATAAAAGCAATGGCTTGTGTGGCAATCTGAAAGCAAATTTGAAGATTGAATCGCGCCTTGAATTGCGGCTACGGAGGCAGGCGCCGCATGTCATCGCGAACGGCCTGAAACGATCGTGCATATGGCCGGAATTGCGTCAGCTTCGCCGGCAGCGCCGACAGCTCACCTGTCGCCTCGGTTCGATCGGCGTAATTGCCGTAAAGGACGCTGACTTTGGGATTCTCCGGTGTGCCCGACAGGTACACCATGATCCGGTCGGGGTTCAGCTCCCGACTGGCCGTGCGAAGATAGGCTTCGATCGCGGCGCGTTCGCGCTCGTCGGCGGTGAGCAACTGCACTGAAAACCGCGCGGCGGGTTGTTTTTCGATGCGCCCCCTGTCAGCGGCAAGTCGGGCACCCAGCCAATTCTTCGGCACCGCCGTCAGGGTGGGCGTTGACGCCGGTGGCGCGTTAGCGCCCTTCAAGTTGGTCGGCGGTGGGCTAGGTGATGGGGTCGGCGTCGGCACTAGCACCACGGTCTGCGCAACGATTGCCTCGGCGGGTATGCCGGCCGAAGTGGCTGTTCGCGTCCCGCTGCCTTCCCGGCTATCTGTGCCCGACGCAGGCTGAGCTGTTGCAGATTTCTCAGCGGCAGCCTTCATTTCAATGCCGTCCGGTTTGGCTGTCAGCGACGCGTCGCTGTTCGGTTTGATCTGTTGCTTAATCGGGGCGATCACGGCCGCAACATCTGCCCCCCCTGACGAAATGTCTGCCCGCGTCGCCCGCCCGATGAGGAAGCCAATGACAAGGCCGGCGATTAGCGATGCCGTTGTCGCCAACACCAGTGAACTGCGGCGTTTACCGCTGTCTTGCACGACGATCTGCGTGTCCGAAATGGCGGCGCGCACAAGATCCGGCGTGACGGTGTGCGTGCCAGCCGCAAATGCCGCAAGCAGTGTTTTATCGCAGTAAATGTTGATGCGTCTCGTCAGGCCTTCCGAGGCCTCGGCGATCAACTTAAGAGAGTCGGCTGTGAACAATTCCGGACCTTTGTAGCCGGCCGCCCTTAGTCGAAAATCCACATAGTCTCTGATGTCGCGCGGCGGCAGGGGAAGCAGTCTGAAGCTGTGTGTGATCCGCTCGCGCAGTTGGCGCATGTTTTGCAACGAAAGATGTTGATCCAACTCAGGTTGTCCAAACAGGACAATTTGCATCAACTTGAAATGGCTGGTCTCTAAATTGGATAGCAGGCGAATTTCTTCGAGTGTTTCAAGCGGCATCGCATGCGCTTCGTCGATTAAGGCAACGACTTGGCGACCCTCCGCATGGATTTCAATCAATTTTTCTTGCAGCGCGCGGATGAGTTTGGTGGTGGACATGCCTTGGGTTTCAAGGTCAAGGTCCCCGGCGATGGTGGCGAGCATTTCGTCGCGCGAAAGTGAGGGCACTGCCAGATAAATGGTTTCGACCGACGGCGGTAGCCGTTCCATCAGCACGCGACACAGCATGGTCTTGCCCGCGCCGACTTCACCCGTTACCTTGACGATGCCCTCGCCGCTGGTAATCGAGTAGAGCAGCGCTTCGAGCGTCTCCCCACGGCTGGCACCGGAGAAGAAAAACTCAGTGTGAGGCGTTATCTTGAAGGGGGCTTCGGTGAGTCCAAAGTGTTCCAAATACATCGTCATAGTGGAGCTCAGGTTTTCTTGGCAGTTGTGCTGGGTCGGCCGCTTAGCGTGCCGCCTGATCGTTCATACCGCAAGTGGTCTGGTCAATCAACGCAACGAAGTTTATCACCGCATGATTGGCCTTCTGGGTCAGGATTCCGGACTCTCGCTACTGTTGTCTTTGGTCAGACCCAGCGGGCGTAGCACCTCGAGACGGCTGTATAGGGTCGAGCGCGAAATACCAAGAATTTTTGCAGCCTGGGTCATGTTGCCGACGGCAATATCAATTGCAGCGTCAATGTATTTCAACTCCACCTCGGCGAGTTTGCCATCGAGACGAAAGAGCGCGCTCGCGGTAATTTCCGCCTTCGGATCAAGCCCCGCAGCGCCAAACTCGACACGTTCGACAGGCACCGGCAGCTCGAATTCTTCGGCAAGTTCGGCCCTATTGACGACGTAACCGGCGTGTTTTGCGATGAGCCGGATCACAATATTCTTGAGCTCGCGCACGTTGCCGGGAAACGCATAGTCGAGCCACGCGGCGCGGGCGTCTTCATCGAGCTTGAATCTCTGCGAATCATGCGTCCTTGCGTATTGCTCGGAGAAAAACTCAAGCAAGCGCAGCTTGTCGTCGCCCAACTCATTCAGGGCTGGCACAGAGACCGCAAACACGGACAATCGATGGTAGAGATCTGCGCGGAATCGCCCGGCCTTGACCTCGGCGCGGAGGTCGCGATTGGTCGCCGCAACAATTCGCGCCCTCGACTGACGCGCCTGCGTTTCACCAACACGCTGGAATTCGCCATTCTCCAGAACGCGCAGCAACTTCGGCTGCACGTCTAGTGGAAGTTCACCAATTTCATCGAGGAACAGGGTGCCGTCGCCAGCGTCCTCGAAGTACCCTGCTTTTGCGGCATTGGCCCCGGTAAACGCGCCCTTGGCGTGTCCAAACAGCGTTGCCTCTACCAAGTTGGCCGAAATCGCAGCGCAGTTGAGTGCCAGGAAGGGCAGTTTTCCTCTTGGGCTGAGGTAGTGCAGTGCCTCAGCCACCCGCTCCTTGCCGCTCCCCGAAGGACCTTCAATGAGCGCCGGGAACGCAGATGACGCGTAAAGGTCGATTTGGCTCTTGAGTTTTCGCATGGTCGGGCTCTCCCCGATCAGGCCGGCTGCGAGCGGATCGCTATCGACCCATGCCTTAGTTGCGCCTCGCAATTGCTCGAGGAGTCGCTGCCTTAGTCGGGATGGGTCGCAGGGCTTTGGGACAAGGTCGGCAGCGCCAAGTGCGCGGGCACGTCGTGCGTTTGATTCTTCGTTTTGCCCGGTCAGCACCAAGATGCGAATCTCGGGCGACCACGCCAGCAGGTCGCCCACCAACTTGAACCCTTCAGTAGGTTGACTTGGCAGTGGTGGCAGTCCGAGATCAATCAACGCGAGCCGAGGGGAAAATTCACCACTCCGCAGCAATGTCATCGCGGCGGCTCTGGAATCACAAAATCTGACCTCAAAAGCATCGGAGAGTGAAAATGACATTGCCTCTGCAATGAGCGGGTCGTCGTCGACCACCAACAGTTCCGGCTTAGATGAACTGTTGGTGTTGCGCAAGCTTTTGGCAGCAATTTTGGACATGAAGTGTCAATGAAGCCTTCGGGCGAAGGTGAACGAGCAGCTCAACAGAATAACCGACTATCACCGGTACGGAAATTGTGACCCGTTGGCGACGGCGTGAACGCTTGAGCTTCCCTGCGGGTGAATCGCCAGACGTTAGCGCGCGATGTTCCGATGATAAAATAAGCTACTAGTCCGTCATTTAATTGAATAGCCCTCGCGCGTTGAAGCGCCCGGCCTTTGCCTCATCCGTCAAAAAGACCCATGCGTTCTACCTCATCTCTGTCGGACTCCGCCGCGTCACCAAGCAACTTTGTTGAAATCAACAATGTTGATTTTGCCTTTGGCAAGCGTCAGATTCTGAAGAGAATTTCACTATCCGTTCCAAAAGGCAGGGTCGTTGCCATCATGGGCGGATCGGGGTGCGGTAAAACAACGCTACTGCGCCTGATTGGCGGGCAGCTAAAACCGTCGTCGGGTACCGTGCGGGTAGACAATCAAGTCGTCGCCGAGCTGGACCGCGAAGCGCTGTACGCGCTGCGGCGTAAAATGAGCATGCTGTTCCAGTTCGGCGCGCTGTTCACTGATATGAGCGTTTTTGACAATATCGCCTTCCAGTTGCGAGAGCACACCGAATTGCCCGAGGACATGATTCGCGATCTGGTGCTGATGAAGCTCGACGCGGTGGGCTTGCGCGGCACCTCGAAAATGTTCCCTTCAGAACTGTCCGGCGGTATGGCGAGGCGCGTGGCGCTCGCACGCGCGGTCGCACTCGATCCGGAATTGGTGATGTACGACGAGCCGTTTGCCGGTCTCGACCCGATTTCACTTGCGGCCGTCGGGCAAACCATCCGCCGCTTGAACGACGCACTGGGTGCGACCTCGATTGTCGTCACCCATGACATTCTCGAATCATTGCAAATCGTCGATTACCTGTATTTCATCGCGGACGGAAGCATTGTTGGCGAGGGTACGCCGGAGGAGATTCGCGCCTCGACCGAACCGTTCATCAGACAGTTTGTTCACGCCGAGTTGGATGGACCGGTACCATTTCACTATCCCGCGTCGAGGTACGAAGATGACCTCGACCTTCAGGCACACAAGATCGTTGGAGTGGCAGCATGATCGGCGGCGTTCGTAAGCTCGGTGCACAGGGAGTTGAAGCGATCTGGCGGGCCGGCGCAATGGCGCGCTTTTTCTGGCTGGTGCTGTTGCATTCGGGAACCAGCTTTCGCAGGTTCAGCCTGACCATCCGCGAGATCTACTTTTCCGGCGTGATGTCGCTGGTGATCATCATGGTGTCGGG
>JAYVUH010000187.1:0-6657 GCA_043788115.1 Burkholderiales bacterium | reverse complement strand
ACAGCGTCTTCTACATTACGCATTTAATTCTTAAAACACTAGCACTGGCGGGCGTTTCCAAGCATTTATGCTTGAAGGCGCCCGCGTTTACTAGCCTTTCAGTGTTCCGATATCTTCAACATTGATGCTCTTCAGGTTGCGGAAGAGGATCACCAGAATGGCCAAACCGATTGCCGACTCAGCGGCGGCGACGGTCAGAATAAAAAACACGAATACCTGTCCATTGAGATCGCCAAGTGCGTGCGAGAAGGCGATGAAGTTCATGTTGACCGCCAGCAACATCAACTCGATGGCCATCAACAACACGATCAAATTTTTGCGATTCAAAAAAATACCGGCAATCGAAATTGAGAACAGCACAGCCGACAGGATTAGATAGTGCGACAGGGTGATCATGGCTTGGCACCTTCCCCAGTATTCGCGTCGCTTGCGGGGACGTCAGGGGTTTCGACCGTCGCATCCATTTTGATGATCTTCAATCGATCGCCGCTCTTGACGCGCACTTGCGCCGCGATGTCCTGTGTCTTGCTGCCCTGTCGTTGCCTGAATGTCAGCGCAATGGCGGCGATCATCGCAATCAACAAGACGACGGCGGCCAATTCAAACGGCAGCAAGTACTCCGTGTACAGAACGCGGCCGAGCTCTTTGGTATTTGATACGGCTTGCGGCGCGCCGGGCATTTCTACTGCGAGCCCGAGCGTCCTTCCACCGAGCAGAATCGCCATTTCGGCCAGCATCACCACGCCGACCAGCGCCGCAACAAAAGCGTTTTGACGAAAGCCCTCTCGCAGTTTGTCGAAGTTGATATCGAGCATCATGACCACGAACAGGAACAGCACCATCACCGCGCCGACATAGACGAGGATCAGCGTGAGCGCGAGAAACTCGGCAAACAACAACATCCACAGGCCGGCCGCCGTGACAAACGACAGCACCAGAAAGAGCGCGGCGTACACCGGGTTGCGCGACGTAATCACGCCCAGTGCCGAGGCGATCAGCACGAACGAGAATAAGTAGAAGGTGATGGTTTGGAAAGTCATTTTTGTATTGGTGAGGCGTGAGGCGTAAGGCGGAAGGGGTGAGAAACATGGCGGCTGTCTTACACCTCACACGTCACTCCTCACACTTCTCTCCTCACCGATATTTAGCGTCTTCTGCTCGCCGACTTGCGATTTCAGCTTCGTACTTATCGCCAATTGCGAGCAGCATGGGTTTTGTATAGTAAAGATCACCACGCTTCTCGCCGTGGTATTCCAGCAAATGCGTTTCAACAATCGAGTCGACTGGGCACGACTCCTCGCAGAATCCGCAGAAGATGCATTTGGTCAGATCGATGTCGTATCTAGTGGTACGGCGTGTGTTGTCGGCACGTTGCTCTGACTCAATCGTAATCGCCAACGCCGGGCATACCGCCTCACAAAGCTTGCAGGCGATACAGCGTTCTTCGCCATTCGGGTAGCGACGCAGCGCGTGCAGTCCACGGAAGCGCGGGCTCTGCGGCGTTTTTTCTTCTGGAAACTGCACGGTAATCTTACGCTCGAACAAATGCCGACCGGTGAGCTTCAGCCCTTGGACTAACTCTCCGAGCAGCAGACTGCCGGCGAACTCTTTGGCTCTATCCCACATGCCTAACCACCCTGCTTTCCAAACCAGATATTGATAATGGGCCAGTTGTTGACCGGTTCCATCAGCATCACACCAACGACAACGATCCACGCGATGGTGATCGGAATAAACACCTTCCAACCCAGACGCATGATCTGGTCATAGCGGTAGCGCGGGAAGGATGCACGAATCCAAACAAAGACGATCATGAGTACCGCGAGCTTTGCCAGCAGCCAGATGATGCCCGGCTCGCCAAGCATGCCCCACGACTTCGGAAAAGGCGACAGCCAGCCGCCGAGAAACAGCAGCGAGGAAATCATCGCCACCAGCAGCATGTTGGCGTACTCGGCGAGGAAGAACAGTGACCAAGTCATGCCCGAATACTCGACCAGCGGGCCAGCCACAATCTCGGATTCGCCTTCGGCCACATCGAACGGATGACGATTCGTTTCCGCCACGCCCGCGATAAATTGGATGATGAATAGCGGGAAAAGTGGAATAAAGAACCATTCGAGCAGCCCGTATGCGCCCTCCTGCTTGGCGACAATCTGGGTGAGATTCAGCGATTGCGCCGCCATCAAGCCGCCCACCAGCGCAAAGCCCATGGCGATTTCGTAGCTAACGACTTGCGCGGCGGAACGCATTGCACCAATGAACGCGTATTTGGAGTTCGACGCCCAGCCGGCGAGGATCACGCCGTAAACGCCCATTGATGTCATGGCAAGTACGACTAGGATGCTCGCGTCCACCGCGGCGACCACCCACGTGGGTGTGAAAGGAATGACCGCCCACACCGCCATCGCGGGCGCAACCGAGACGGCGGGCGCGATTAAGAACAGAAACCGATTGGCACCCGTCGGAACGATCTGTTCCTTGAGCAACAACTTGATGGCATCGGCAATCGGCTGAAGCAGTCCAAACGGACCGACGCGGTTGGGGCCACGACGCACCTGGATCCAGCCGATGACCCAGCGTTCGACCAACTGGAAGTACAACACGAACACCAGCACCGGAATCAACACCATGAGGATCATGGTCAGCGATTTGGCGACAAACCAAGCCGTCGGCCCCATCTGCGGACCAAGCGTCGCCATGAACTGGGCGTTAAGGGTTTGGATAATGGCGTCCATTGTTACTCCGCCGCCGCCGCAACTTGATGCTGCGCGTCATTGTGCGCGCGTTTGGCGTCGGCCGTTTGCTGCAGACTTGGTGCGCGTCTTGTGATCGCGTCGACGTCGTATATCCCGACTTCGCGCATCGGCCCCGATGCGGTAGCGCTCGACAGATCAATCTTCACACCACTCAACTGGTTGCCGAGTCTGCCCGCCACGTACGCGGCTAAATCTGGCGCAATTTCCGCACGAATTTGTTCAATGTTGTCTTGGTCGAATCCAGCAAGACCCAGCAAGTTACCCAGCACACGAATCACCTTCCAGGCGGGACGAGTGTCACCTAGCGGCTTGACGACGCCGTTAAACGACTGCGGCGTGCCCTCCATGTTCACAAACGTTCCTGCGGTCTCGGTGAACGGCGCAATTGGCAGGATCACGTTTGCATACTGGGCGGCGTTCGCATTCTTGAACATCGACATGGCGACCACAAAATCAGCACCCGCCAGCGAGGCCAGCACTTGATCTGCTGCAGCACAATCCGCCTCGGGTTCAACATTCAGCAACACATAGCCCTTGGCATCCATTGCTAGCGCGTTGTCTGCACCAACCACGCCAGCGCCCACGCTATTTGCAGCCGGGCTCAGCACACCAAATGCACCACCGCAAAGGCGCGCGATTTCCTGCGCGAACACGTGCAACGCGGTTGCGTGCGGATGTTGTTGTGCATAGTGGCCGAGGAACACGCCGGTTTTTTCTTTTCCAGCGAGACTGGTTGCAATGGCGCGCGCTTCGGACGTCACGGCAATGTTGGCAATCGCACCCGACACTTCACCGGGCAAGGCACCGCCCTTCAATTCGGCGAGCGCTTTGAGTACCGCCCCAAGTGTCGCGGGCAATGATTCTGAAGGTGCGATGGACTTGTTCGCCACGCGCATCAGCAAGTCGCTGTCTGCCGCATGCACGACGTTGATCTCGGTCCCGCGCTTGGCTGCAGCACGGAACCGCGTTGATAGCAACGGTTGCTCTTTACGCAGCGTGGAGCCGACCAGCAGGATCGATTGCAGACTACCGATGTCCGCGATTTTCATACCTAACCAATTTGCGGACTTGGCGGCCGCCACATCCCGCTGGCGCAAACGCGTATCGATGTTGGTCGAACCGAGCGTGCGCGTCAGTTTATTGAGCAGGTACAGTTCTTCGAGTGTCGCGGAAGGTGAAGCAAGGGTCGCAATTTTGGACGCACCATGGGCTTGTTTGACGCCGTTCAATCCTTCGGCGACCGCATGCAATGCTTCTTGCCAGTCCGCTTCAACCCACGCACCATCTTTCTTGACCATCGGTGTCGTCAGGCGCTCGGCAGAATTGAGCGCTTCATAAGAAAAACGGTCGCGATCCGAAATCCAGCACTCGTTGATTGCCTCGTTTTCCATGGGCAGCACGCGCATGACGCGATCCTGCTTGACCTGCACAACCAAATTTGAACCCAAGCCGTCGTGCGGTGCGATCGACTTGCGACGTGACAATTCCCATGTGCGCGCCGAGTAACGGAACGGCTTCGAGGTCAACGCACCGACTGGACAAAGGTCAATCATGTTGCCGGACAACTCGGAGTCGACCGTCTTGCCAACGAACGAGACAATCTCCGAATGCTCCCCTCGACCGACCATACCAAGCTCCATCACACCGGCGATCTCTTGGCCGAAGCGCACGCAGCGCGTGCAATGGATGCAGCGTGACATTTCCTGCATCGAAACGAGCGGGCCGATGTCCTTATGGAACACCACACGCTTCTCTTCCTGATAGCGCGACGCGGAACCGCCGTAGCCCACCGCAAGATCTTGCAACTGACACTCGCCACCCTGGTCACAAATCGGACAATCAAGCGGATGATTGATGAGCAGAAATTCCATCACACCCTGCTGGGCGGCTTTCGCATAATCAGAAGCCGTTTGCACTTTCATGCCTTCAGTCGCGGGCGTTGCGCAGGCAGGCAGCGGCTTCGGCGCTTTCTCAACCTGCACCAGACACATGCGGCAATTTGCAGCGATGGAAAGCTTCTTGTGATAACAAAAATGCGGCACAAAAATGCCGAGCTTATTCGCGGCCTCCATTACGGTGGCACCGTTATCCACCGCCACTGTTTTGCCGTCAATTTCGAGGTTAATCATCGCGCAACACTTTCAAACTTCGCGGGGACAGCCGACTTCCCACCCGTCGATTCCCCCCTTTGGAAAAGGGGGGCTAGGGGGGATTTGCAGCCTACGCTTCGTGGCACCAATGAAAAATCCCCCTCAATCCCCCTTTTACAAAGGGGGAAGTACTTCGTGGCGCTCATGCGGGCCATTTGCAGATTGTTCATCGCGCAACACTTTCAAACTTCACGGGAGCAGCCGACTTCCCACCCGTCGATTCCCCCCTTTGGAAAATGGGGGCGAGGGGGGATTTGCAGCCTACGCTTCGTGGCACCAATGAAAAATCCCCCTCAATCCCCCTTTTACAAAGGGGGAAGTACCTCGTAGCCATGACCCAGCTTTTGTTGAGATTAATCATTTGGGTTACTCAGCCGCCATCGCCAATGGTTCGTGGCCAACGGAGGTTGTGGAATATCCGCCGGGACCGACCATACAACGCTTGTTGGTGATGTGATATTCAAATTCTTCGCGATAGTTCTTGACGAACGCGCGCACCGGCATCGCGGCGGCATCACCCAAGGCGCAGATGGTGCGTCCTTGAATCTGATCCGACAGGTTCAGCAACAGGTCTAGGTCTTCCGGACGTCCCGCGCCGTGTTCGATGCGGTTGATGATGCGATACAGCCAGCCGGTACCTTCACGACACGGCGTGCATTGACCGCACGACTCCTCAAAGTAAAAATAGGCCAGCCGCTCGGCCGCCTTGACCATGCAGGTATCTTCGTCCATGACGATGACCGCCCCCGACCCGAGATAGGAACCGTTCTTCTGAATAGTGTCGTAGTCCATGTCGAGCGTCATCATGATGTCGCCCTTGATAATCGGCATTGATGACCCGCCCGGAATGACACCCTTAAGCTTCTTACCCCCGCGCATACCACCGGCCATCTCGAGCAGCTTTGCGAACGGTGTGCCGAGTTTGACCTCGTAGTTACCCGGCCGGTTGACGTGCCCCGACACCGAGAAAAGTTTGGTGCCGCCGTTGTTCGGCTTACCCAAATTTAGGAACCACTCACCACCATTACGAATAATCGACGGCACGGCGGCGAACGTTTCAGTGTTGTTGATCGTTGTCGGCTTGCCATATAAGCCGTAGGATGCCGGGAACGGCGGCTTGAAACGGGGCTGACCTTTCTTGCCTTCGAGCGACTCAAGCAGCGCGGTTTCTTCACCGCAGATATAAGCGCCATAACCATGGTGGGCGTATAGCTCGAACGAAAAGTCGCTGCCGAGGATGTTCTTACCCAAGTAACCCGCGTCACGCGCTTCCTGCAACGCCTCTTCAAAGCGTTCGTAGTCAGCCCAGATCTCGCCATGAATGTAGTTGTAGCCTACCGGAATGCCCATCGCATACGCACCAATGATCATGCCTTCAATCAGCGCGTGCGGGTTGTAGCGCGTGATATCGCGATCTTTGAACGTGCCAGGCTCGCCTTCGTCCGAATTGCAAACCAGATACTTCGGCCCAGGAAACGAGCGCGGCATAAAGCTCCACTTCAAGCCGGTCGGGAAGCCGGCACCGCCGCGTCCGCGCAATGCCGACTTCTTGACTTCGGCGATGACGTCCTCCGGTTTGATGCCGTCCTTGAGGATTTTCTTTAGCGCTGCATAGCCGTCGCGCGTCTCGTAATCCTTTAGCCGCCAGTTGTCGCCGGTGATGCCGGCCATGATCACTGCATCCGGACCGTAGTCGATGAGCTTGGTCATTTGGACAACTCCTCAACCAGCGCGTCAATTTTCTGATGCGA
>JAYVUH010000186.1:0-8157 GCA_043788115.1 Burkholderiales bacterium | reverse complement strand
TCGGTGGTCGTATCGAGTATTGTTTTCTCATCTGAGGTGAGGATGAGCCGATAGGGGCCAGGTGCGGACGCTGCGTTCCAGGACATCGTTGGTGATCGCATGATGACGCGCTCACCCTCGGCAGGTACAGGTCTTGCGACCTGGATTGATCGCATGCGCACCGCACCGGCAATACGTCGCTGATCGTCAGTTGGCGTCAAAACGCCAAGGGCCGCGCCACCCAGTTTTTTTGTGACGGGCTCGGGGCCGCTTTGCATTCTCCAGCCGCTTTCGGTCACTTCGGCTCGGCTCGCCGGTGCCAGCCGGAGTTCAAGTTGCGTCCGACTGTGCGCCAGTATCAACGAGCCTTTTTTATCGGTCGTAACAATGTCACCGCTGAAAAGGTTATCAAGGATGCCAAGTGTTGTTGGCTTGCCTGAGCGGATGACCGTCGTCCCGCCCTCGGCGTCAAGGACGTTTGCCACCGGGGCTTTCATGGGCTGCCCCACGAGTTGCAGCGGCGCGCATAGCAAGAGCGTGGCGAGGCTCGCTTGAAAGAAACTGATGTCGTAGCGATCAAGGCTCAATGGAATCTCCTAAAAGGGGGCGCGTTATCTTTTTTTAATCATGATACTCGGCAATGGAGCTCACTCAGGATGCCAGCCGTAGACGTTGACTGCGGCGCGCCCCTTGATTTTCTGTTCCCCGAGGTCAATCAAGTACGGAGGATTTTTTACGCTGGACGCGACAATTTCTGAGCAAACAATTGGATAGCCCAAAGATTTGGTTAGTCCTTCGAGACGCGAAGCCGTGTTGACCGTATCGCCGATCGCGGTAAATTCATGGCGTTGGCTGGAGCCGATAAAGCCCACCACGGCGCTACCTCGATGGATGCCTATGCCAATGGTAAGAGTGACGCCCTTCAGTTTGAACTCGTTGGCGTTGAGTTGTCCAAGGGCGGTCAGCATCTCCCTCGCGGCATCGAGCGCACTCTGCGACGCATTTGAAAGCACCTCTGGCTGGCCAAAGAATGCCATCAGCCCATCTCCCAGAAACTTGTCGACGACACCGCCGTTGCGGTGAATCGCACTCGTCATGCCGCCAAGATAGGCGTTGAGTAGCAAGACCACTTCCTCGGGTGGTAGCTGCTCGCTCAGTGTTGTGAAGCCGCGGACGTCGCAAAACAGAACGACGATGTCGGCTTTGGCGCCGAGTTTGGCGGGCGCAATCTCTCCAGATTCCAGCCGACTCATGACGACCGGGCTGACTGAGCCGCCAAAGGTGTCGCGCAAGCGCCGTCGTTCTTGCCATGCACGGAAGGAGTCCAAAGTTGCACGACTCGCAAGGCTGATCAGGATCGCCATGAGTATCGGCGTTAACGGAACGTACCAGAGACGGGAATAACTGAAGGTAGCGATTGCGACGAGCGCCCCAGCGACAACCAGTGACAACAATACTTTGCGCGACGAAGTGAGCCCGAAAAAAGCGAAACAGCCGATGAAGGTTGCGGCGCTTACGATTGCTTTTGGTGCCTCATCGATGAGTCCTTGCGTCATGAGAGATCTGAAGATCTGGGCGTGAATCATGACGCCGGGCGTATACCTGCCAGTTGTTGCGTCGCTGTTCAGAGTAACCGGCAGCAGATGTTCGTCTTCGTCTTTGAAGATCGCGCCGACGAGCACCGGTCTTCCTGCGAACTGGCTGCGGAGCCATGCATCATCTCCCCGCAGCGCTGCAGCAATGACGTCGCTCGCCAGATGGGTTTTGATCTTTTGGCCGATAGAAAAGTCGATCCGCCCTTCCCATGGCTGACTTTTACCCAGGCTCGCTGCCATTGCTGAGGCCAGTGGCGGCACGTCGTTGATTCCGGTGCATTCGCGAGACGGAAATCGACGGACCGTGGTGTCCCGATCCAAACAGAGCATGGCTGAGCTCGATGCGCTCAACCCTTTGACGAGTTTTGGGCTACGCTCAGCCACGGCCAAGAGCGGTGCGTGTAGTTGGCGAAGCTTGCGGCCAGAGCTGTCGACCGTGCGTGATAGCAAAACCGGAAAGACCTTTGTGGCGCTGGTCAACGCCTTGAGTAACTCGCGGTCGTAATCAAAGTCTGGGCGGTCGCGAGGAACGACTGAATAGGAGGACTTCTCAGGCAGCGCGATATCAAGGGCAACCAGACTAGGGGTGGCGATTTCTAGCGCGTTTAACACCCTCGCCAAATTTACATGGAAAAGGGCGAATGGTTCATTGGCTGCCTCAAGGAACTTGTCGTCAAAAACGACGATCTCAATATCGGTTCTCGACGGGATTGTTTCGACACTCCGCAGCCAACGGACTTGGATGTCGGACAGCCGATCTTCCAGTGGCTCGATCCCGCCAGCCCAGTAGATGGCGAGCGCGGCAAGCGCTGACATGCCGAAGACCCACCAATTCGTCCGACTCGGATGAGTGAACAGACTGCCCCCACCTTTATTGATTTACGCCAGACTCACTCTAACAAGTCGCGAGCGATGGCACAACGGCAAACCACCAGCCACCGCAGGGTGACCTCGATCGGCGGGGGCGTTCAGTCCACGTCACTCGTGCCACGAATGCCCGTTGCGTTCCGTGAGCGCAATGGCGGCCGTTGGCCCCCAACTGCCCGCCGGATACGGTTTGGGCTTGCTGCCTGTCGAGTGCCAGCCGTCGATGATGCCGTCGATCCATTTCCATGCCGCCTCCACTTCGTCGCGCCGTACAAAGAGGGCCGAGTTGTTCTGGAGCACATCGAGCAGCATGCGCTCGTAAGCGATGCGTCGGCGCGATTGCCCAAAGGTGTCGCCGAGCGAAAGGTTTAGTGGGACTTGTGCAAGCTTGACTTCATTCATGCCGGGCTTTTTGTGCATGAGGGTCAAGGTGATCATCTCATCGGGCTGCAATTGGATCAACAACGCATTCGGCGCGAGTGTGGCACCGATGTCAGCGAAGATGTTGAACGGTGCCGGCTTGAACTGAATCATGATCTCGCTCGAGCGCTTGGCCATGCGTTTGCCGGTGCGCAGATAAAAGGGCACACCCGCCCAGCGCCAGTTATCAATGCCGACCTTCAACGCGACGAAGGATTCGGTGTTGCTATCGGCGGCACCTTTTTCGTCAGCGTAACCAGGCACCGCTTCACCGGCGCAGTAGCCGGCCGTGTACTGTCCACGCACGGTTTGGGTTTCCACCTCTGCCCCGGTGATCGGGTGTAGCGACCAGAGGACTTTGACCTTTTCATTGCGCACCGCCGACGGCGTGAAGCCGGCAGGCGGCTCCATGGCCACCAGGCACAGCAACTGCAGCATGTGGCTTTGTACCATGTCGCGCAGTGCACCGGTGCCGTCATAAAACGACCAGCGGCCTTCCAAGCCGACCGTCTCCGCCACAGTGATCTGCACCTGCTCAATGGCGTTTGCATTCCACAACGGCTCGAAGATGGCGTTGGCGAAGCGCAGCGCCAGCAGATTCTGCACGGCTTCCTTGCCCAAGTAGTGGTCGATACGAAACACCTGCTGCTCTTCAAAGGCGCTGCCGATCGCTTCGTTCACCTTTTTAGCGCTGGCGGTATCGGTGCCGATGGGTTTTTCGACGGTGATGCGTGACTTGGCGTCAACGAGGCCCGCCGCTTTCAACGCCAGACAGATTGGACCGAACAATTGCGGGCCAGTCGAGAGGTAATACATGACGCCACCGTCGCCGGGCAGTAGTACCTGTTTAACCGAATCAAGCCCGCTAGGCGACTGAATATCGACCGTCACATATTGAATACGATTGGCGAAGGCGGCAAATAACGCCTCGTCGAATATGCTGGCATTTGCAGACGCTAGGATGGCGTCTTTCACGTTGCCGACAAATGCTTCCCGTGTTCGCACCGAGGTGGCCGCGCCGATGAGTTGGAACGTCTTTGGCAGCAGGCCGTCGAGATCGAGCGCGTAGAGCGACGGCCACAGCATGCGTTTGGCCAAATCGCCCGTGGCACCGAACAAGACTAACGCACGGCATTCAGTGGTGGAGGCGTTTGTGATCATGGGGGCGTCTGGTCAGTGGGAAGGGTTGGCGGGTGAAACCAGTGTGGCAGCTTGGGCTGCGCGCGCGCGGATGGCAGGCCAGTCGCGCGCAGCAATGAGATTGGCCGGTGCCAGCCATGAACTGCCGATGCACGCGACGTTGGGCAGCGCGAGGTAGCTCGGCGCGGATTCGAGGTCAATGCCGCCAGTCGGGCAGAACATCATACCGGGCAACGGACCGCCGAGTGCCTTGAGCATATCCACCCCGCCGGCTTGCTTGGCGGGAAACAGCTTCACCGCCGTGAAGCCCGCCTCCATGGCGCGCATGACGTCGGACGGTGTCATGCAGCCGGGCAGAAACGGCATGCCGCTGGCGGCGATATGCGCGAGTACGGCCGGGGTGGTGCCGGGACTCACGCCAAATGCCGCACCGGCCTCACGCGCCGCGTCGAACTCAGAGATGGAGGTGATGGTGCCAACGCCAACAATCGCATCGGGCACGTTCGCACGAATGGCGCGGACGCAATCGAGTGCCACCGGTGTGCGCAGTGTGACTTCGAGCACGCGAATGCCGCCAGCCACCAGCGCTTGGGCTAATGGCACGGCATCGTCCACGTGATTGAGTACGATCACCGGCATCACGGGGCTGGCCGCCATGATGTCGCGAATGTGGCGGTGTTGGGTCATACGGTGACTCCTGCGGTTGTGCTCAATGGAATGGTGCCGAAGCTGCCGGCGCCGTCCTCAGCAACCATCGCGTTCGCACGAGCCGCTTGAAACAGCTCGCGACCGAAACCAAATTGATTACGCTCGAGATTGGCGGTCGCTTGCGGGCGGGCGGCCCACACCGCTACATCAACCTTGGCTTCGAGAATGCCCGCTTCCGCGTCGAGCCGAATGATGTCGCCTGTCAGTACCTTTCCTAATGGGCCAGCTGCCAAGCACTCTGGTGAGACGTGAATGGCGGCGGGCACCTTACCTGACGCGCCAGACATGCGCCCGTCGGTGACCAACGCCACATGAAAACCGGCGTCCTGCAGAGAACCGAGTGCAGGCGTGAGTTTGTGCAATTCCGGCATGCCATTGGCGCGCGGCCCCTGAAATCGCACCACCGCCACAAAGTCGCGCTGCAACTCGCCGCGCTTGAAGGCGGCGAGCACATCGTCCTGGTCGTCGAACACAATGGCAGGTGCTTCAACCAAGCGGTGCGCGGCCTTAACGGCCGAGACCTTGATGACCGAGCGGCCGAGATTGCCGCGCAACACGCGTAAGCCGCCGTCGGCGCTGAAGGGCGCGGATGCGGGACGAAGTACGGAATCGTCACCGCTCATTGCAGGTGAAGGTTTGAAGGTGATTGCCGTTCCTTCGAGGCTGGGCTCTTCGGTGTAGCGCGAGAGACCGTGACCGGCGACAGTGCGGACATCGTCATGCAAGAGTCCGGCCGTAATCAACTCGCGAATCACAAACCCGGCACCACCGGCGGCGTGAAAGTGATTGATATCGGCGCTGCCGTTGGGATAAATACGCGCCAGCAACGGCACCACCGACGAGAGCTTGTCGAAGTCGTCCCAGTTGATGATGATGCCGGCCGCGCGCGCGATGGCGATTAAGTGGATGGTGTGGTTGGTCGAACCGCCCGTGGCGAGCAAGCCGACGATGGCATTGACAATCGCACGTTCATCGACGATCTCGGCGATCGGCGTGTAGTCGGTACCTAGGTGCGTAATGGCCACGGCGCGGCGCGCGGCGGCGGCTGTCAATGCATCGCGTAGCGGCGTATTGGGCGTGATGAACGCTGCGCCGGGCAGATGCAAGCCCATCACTTCCATCAGCATCTGGTTGCTGTTGGCCGTGCCGTAGAACGTGCAGGTGCCGGGACCGTGATAGGCGCGGCTTTCGGCTTCCAGAAGTGCCGCGCGGTCGAGCTTGCCCTCGGCGAACTGCTGGCGGATCTTGGCTTTTTCGTCGTTGGACAGGCCCGAGGTCATTGGCCCGGCAGGCACAAAAATGGTCGGCAGGTGGCCGAACTGCAACGCGCCGATGAGGAGTCCCGGCACGATCTTGTCGCAAACGCCCAAGCACAACGTCGCATCGAACACGCCGTGGGAGAGCGCGATGGCGGTGGCTTGCGCGATGATGTCACGCGAGAACAACGACAGCTCCATGCCGGGTTGTCCTTGCGTGACGCCGTCGCACATGGCGGGCACGCCACCAGCGAATTGCGCCGTCGCCCCGGCATCGCGGGCGGCTTGTTTGATGATCTCGGGAAAGCGCGCTAGCGGCTGATGCGCCGAGAGCATGTCGTTGTACGCCGAGACGATGCCGATGTTGGGTGCGCGAATCTCCCGCAGCGATAGTTTGTCGGGCGGCGCTTCCGCTGCGAAGGCATGGGCGAGGTTAGTGCACGAGATGCGCCCGCGTGACGGGCCGCTCACACGAGCAGTCGCGACGTGTGCCAGATAGCGCGAGCGGGTAGGGTCGCTGCGTTCACGAATCTGATCGGTGATGCTTGCAACGACCGGGTGCAGTGCCATGCCGGGATTCTCCAAAGCGGTTTCAACCCACTAAATGTTGCCTGTTTGTCGGTGGAAGGATTCACGCAAGTGCGCCGACCGAATAACTATTCTCTACCCAACACTTGACGCCGGGCGTTTGAACGCCCCAGTTGGAATATTACTGGCTATCGATCGTAGTACCCGCGATACCAAGCCACAAACTTCGCCACACCTTCTTCCACCGTAGTGCTTGGCCGAAAACCGGTGAGCGCTTCGAGGCGATGCACATCCGCCGAGGTGGCGTGCACATCGCCCGGCTGCATGGGCAACATTTCCATCCGGGCCTTCTTGCCCGTGGCCGCTTCGATCGCTTGGATGTAGTGCATCAATTGCACCGGCTCGCTATTACCGATATTGAAGACACGATACGGCGCGCTGCTGGAGTCGGGCGCGGGGCGGGCGCTTGACCATGAGGCATCGACAGTAGCGGGGCGATCGATGACGCGCACGACACCTTCAACGATGTCATCGATGTAAGTGAAGTCGCGAACCATCTGGCCGTGGTTGTACACCTGGATGGTCTCGTCGGCGAGGATCGCTTTGGTGAATTTGAACAGCGCCATGTCCGGCCGACCCCACGGGCCGTACACGGTAAAAAATCGCAGCCCTGTGCAGGAAAGTTGAAATAGATGCGCGTAGCTATGCGCCATCAACTCGTTGGCCTTCTTAGTTGCGGCATAGAGCGACACCGGGTGATCCGTGGTTTGCGATTCATCGAACGGCAGGGCGCTATTCAAGCCGTACACGCTGCTGGTGGAGGCAAAGACCAAATGGCCGACCTTCTGGTGACGGCAGCCTTCGAGAATATTCACAAAGCCCTGTAGGTTGGCATCCACATACGCTTGCGGGTTGGTCAGCGAATGCCGAACGCCCGCTTGCGCAGCCAGATTGACCACCGCATCAAAGTTGGACGCGCCAAACAGTTTTGCCATCGCATCGCGATCCGCGATATCGGCTTTGAGGAAAGTGAAGTTCGCGTGCGCGCGCAACTGCGCGAGACGGGCCTCCTTGAGGCTGACGTCGTAATAGTCATTCAGGCTATCGAGCCCGACAACCGTGTCGCCGCGTGCGGCTAAGCGAAGGCATAGGGCATGACCGATAAACCCGGCGGCGCCTGTGACGAGGATTTTCATAGACTACTTCGCCCAGTTTTCGATCTTGAGGCCCTTGACGCGTTTGAATTCACGAACATTGTTCGTGACGAGCGTGAGCCCTTCGGACAGTGCATGTGCCGCGATCCAGAGATCGTTATCACTGATGATCTGGCCCTTTGCGCGCAATTGAGCCTTTGCTTGGCCGTATTCGGCAGCAGCGGCAAGCGGTAGTGGTCGGGGTGGCAAATAATTGGCCATTAACTTTTCGATGACGACCTGGTTCACGCCGGGCCGATCACTCTTGGCCGCGCCATAGAGCAGCTCACCGTATGTAATCACCGATACGTTGATCTGGTCAAACGGGATCGATTCGATTTGATGCGTCACCTGTCGGTGCCGACCGTGCGCGTAGTAAATACAGATGTTGGTGTCGAGCAAATACGGCATCAGAAGCTCTCACGTTCTTGCGGAGGGGAGAGGTCGCGCCCGTCTGCCATGAAGTCATCG
>JAYVUH010000185.1:0-9183 GCA_043788115.1 Burkholderiales bacterium | reverse complement strand
GTTCGGCACGCTAGCAACGCCGATTGACAGCCTCTGTGTTCGGGTCGGCGCGATGCGCTGCCATTCGCAGGCACTTACCATCAAATTGAAGCAAGACGTCCCGCTTGATGAGATCGAGGCGATGATCGGTGGCGCGAATGATTGGGTCAAGGTCGTGCCGAATACCCGTGACGCGTCAGTACGCGAGCTTACGCCCGCAGCGGTGACGGGGAAAATGCATATCCCGGTGGGCAGGCTGCGCAAGCTGGCCATGGGGCCAACCTACCTGTCTGCATTTACAGTGGGAGACCAGCTGCTTTGGGGGGCGGCCGAACCCTTGCGCCGGATGCTGCGAATAATCCTTGAAAAATAAAGAGTTAGCGCGCGGGGACCGATTTGCACCCAGTTTCCAAATCGCCTAGCGTTGGGACTCAGGTGGAGGGTCGAAAAGCGGCTACGGGCGGCGCGACTCATGAGAATTAGAATAAAGTTGAAACTATAACTTGTTGATGTTATTGTGGTTCGTCACAAAATTCGAAGGGTTGGGGTTTACCGCATGAACCGTCCACCAATAAAGACAATTGCTGCGGCGCTGGGAGGGATTTTCTTCTCTTTCGCGATATCCGCCCACGCTGCTGGTTTAGGTAAGCTGTCAGTGAGTTCGTCACTGGGTCAGCCCCTTTCCGCTGAAATCGAACTCGTCTCGTTGCAACCGGGGGAGTTTGAAGCGCTCACTGCGCGGGTCGCGAGCCCGGAGGCTTACACCGACGCTCGCATTGAATATTCTCCGCTTCTGCGTCAACTGCGCTTTAGTATCGAGCGCAAAGCCGACGGCAGACCCATTTTAAAAATTTCCAGCGGCGCGGCGATCAACGAGCCGTTCCTAGATGTGTTGGTCGAAGTCACATGGCCATCCGGACGTTTGGTGCGTGAATATCCAATCTTGCTCGACCCACCCGGATTCAACGAAGCACGGATTCAGGCACCAGTCGTCGCGGCGGTAGCGCCGCGCCTGCAAGTGCCGACGCCGACAACGAGCACGCCGACGACCACCTCCGTGCCGGCTCGCGCGGACACGGCGGCACAGGGCGATACCTATGGGCCAGTCAAGCGCGGCGACACGCTAGCGAAGATTGCGACCGAAATGAAGGGCGACGGCGTCTCGCTGGACCAAATGCTCGTGGCATTGTTCCGCGAAAATAAGCAGGCGTTTGGTAATAAGAACATGAACCTGCTCAAGACCGGGCAGATTTTGCGTATTCCAGCGGCCACTGATATCGCTAAGATTACGCGGGACGATGCGCAAAAAGAAGTACGCGTCCAAGTCGCTGACTGGAAGTCATATCGTGAGCAGGTCGCAGGAACCGTGGCCGCATCCGCCGCCAAACCGGCCGCATCCAACGTAGCCACAGGACAGGTGGCTGTGGCCAAGCCCGCAGTGCCGCCGGCAGCCTCTTCGACTGACCAACTAAAAATTGCCAAAGCCGACACCTCGACAAAAGCAGGGCCGACGGGAGCCAAGGGCGGTGTTGAAGCTGCCAAATCGGCGGCGAAAGAAGACGCGCTCGCGAAGGAAAAGACGCTTGCAGAAGCCAAGTCGCGGATCGCGGCATTAGAAAAGCAAAAGGCGGACGCGCAAAAACTGGTACAGCTGAGTGCGCCGCAAGCTGCAGCACCAGCAGCACCCGCGGCAGCGCCGACCGTTGCCGCAACAACGCCAGCACCAGCCGCACAAGCCACGCCAACGGCGGCAGCAGCAGCAGGTGCCGCAGTCGCTGCGGCACCTGCTGCCGCGCCCAAAGCCGTTGCAAAGGCCCCGCCACCGCCTCCGCCTGAACCAACATTGATGGATACGGTGATGGATAACCTGCCGATCATCGCCGGTGGGGGAGTCGGGTTGTTGGGTATTGGCGGCTTGATTGCATTCTTGCGTCGCCGCAGCAAGGCAGGCGGCGGTGGGACGACACAGGGTTCGTCGTTGATGCCGTCTGACCTTAAACCGAATACCATCACCGGGGCAAAGGCGGGTGGTCTCGTCGATACGGGTAATAGCTCGTTCCTAACCGACTTCGGCAACGCTGGCCCAGGTGCCGTCGATAACGATGAAGTCGATCCGGTCGCTGAGGCTGAGGTATACATCGCCTACGGACGCGATGCGCAGGCCGAAGATATTCTCATCGAAGCCATGGCCCGCGACAAAGGGCGCCATGAGATCTCGATGAAACTGCTCGAGATCTACCACGCCCGCAAGAGTGCGCCGGCGTTTGAAACCGTCGCGCGGCAATTGAAGGACGCGCTCGGTGACGGTGATCCGATGTGGTCGAAGGCTGCGGCAATGGGCGCGTCGATCGACCCGTCCAATGCGCTGTACAGTGGTGCCGCTAGCAACTTCGAGGCCACCGGTGTGTCGGGTGCAGGTGGTGAAGCGCCTGCGGCAGGCGCGGCGGACGCTGAAGCCAAGCCAGACCTCGATTTTGATCTCGGTTTTGACGATACCGCCACCACCAAGATGGCGGCACCTACCATCGATATCACGGCGCCTGCGACGGATCAGCCTGACGTCGGCGCGGACGCCGCGCTTGATTTTGATCTGGATCTTGGCGCGGACTCTTCCGGTGTGCCAGCAGCTGCTGTCGATACGCCGAGCGAGTCAGCCGGCCTTGATTTTGATTTGGCACTCGATATGCCGGCCGGTGCACCTGCTCAAGTAGCGTCGGCGTCAACGGCTGTTCCAGCGTCGAGTGGTTTTGACTTTGACTTGTCTTCACTATCAATTGAAGAGCCTAGTGCTGCATTGGACTTGTCCGTGGCCCCGGCCAAGCCGGCCGCGGCGCCGCTGCCCAATCTTGATTTATCTGACTTGTCGTTGGATTTGGAAAGCCCGGGCGATAGCGCTTTAACGGCACCATCTGCCGGTGGCGGCAATCCCGGTGAGGTAGCAACCAAGCTGGAACTCGCTAAGGCGTACATCGAAATCGGCGACGTTGACGGTGCCAAGGAAATTCTGAACGAAGTGGCCACGGAAGGCTCGGCGGCACAACAACAAGAAGCGAAAGCGATTCTCGCCGGGCTGTAAAATTCTTCGATGGTTCTTAAGGGCGCGGACCTCCGCGCCCTTTGTTTTTCCGGGCTGGGCGAATGCGCGTTGTACTTGGTCTTGAATATCGTGGCACCGCGTATTGCGGCTGGCAGTCGCAGCCTTCGGGTTGCGGTGTGCAGGATCACTTGGAAGCAGCGATCGCATCGTTTCTGGTGTCGCCTGCAAGAGTGGTCTGTGCCGGCCGTACCGACACCGGCGTCCACGCGCGTGCCCAAGTGGTTCATCTCGACACAGACACCGACCGTTCTGACGTCGCTTGGGTGCGAGGCGTGAATGCAAGCCTTCCGCGCGACATTCGTGTGGTGTGGGCGCATCGGCTTGCCGATCTCTCCGCAGAGCGCGCCCAACAGCAGTTCCATGCGCGATTCTCTGCCCTGTCGCGCACCTACCAGTATTTGCTACTCAACGATACGGTGGAGCCGGCGTTACACATCGGCGGCGTTGGCTGGTTTCATGTTCCGCTGGACGTTGGCGCCATGCAGGGCGCCGCCGACTTGTTACTTGGGGAGCAAGATTTCTCGGCGTTTCGTTCGGCCGAGTGTCAGGCCAAATCGCCAGTCAAGACCATGCATGTCGCTGCGGTCTCGAAACGCGATGCCCTGATCGTGTTCGATTTTCGCGCCGGCGCGTTTCTTCATCACATGGTCCGAAACATCGTCGGCTGCCTGGTCTACGTTGGCGCGGGACGCCAAGATTTATCGTGGTTCAAGGACGTGATCGAATCGCGGGACCGTGCCAAGTGCGCGCCGACCTTCGCACCGGACGGCTTGCATTTGGCCGGCGTTGAGTACGACGCCGCGTGGAAGCTGCCGGTTTTTCGACACCGCACAAACTAAGGAACCGCTGATTAAGTCCATTTCGTCGCTTCGGTCTTGTCAAATGAGGTTGTTGCTCACATAAAAATATCTCCTTGCATATCAAACATATGCGGCGTCAATATTTTTATGTTCGCGCCTAGTCTGACTTAGAACTGAACTTAATCAGAGGTTCCCTAACGAATTCATATGCAAGCAACCAACTCGAAAAACCGTACTCGCATCAAGATCTGCGGTGTGCGGGACCCGGAAATGGCCAACTTCGCCATCGAAGTGGGTGCCGATGCGATCGGCTTGGTGTTCGTTGCTGCCTCGCCGCGTGCGGTTGAAGTCGAGGTGGCGCGGGACGTTGTTGCCGCATTGCCACCGACCGCAACGTCGGTCGCCTTATTCGTCAACCCGTCCGAGGCGCTGGTGGAACGCGTGCTTCGCGAGGTCGCGCCAACGCTTCTGCAGTTTCATGGGGACGAATCCGCGTCATTCTGCGACAAATTTGCACATCCCTACTGGAAAGCAGTGAGGGTATCGAGTGGAACTGATTTGTTAGAATTTAGTCGCCAGTTTGCCCGTGCACAGCGGCTCCTGCTCGATGCAGATGCTCGGGCCGCCGACGGTGGAAACCGAATCTACGGGGGGAGCGGCGAAAAATTCGACTGGTCGCTAATCCCAGTGTCGCTTCGCAGTACCATTGTGCTCTCTGGCGGGCTCACGCCAGACGTCGTTGGGGATGCCATTCGTTCGGTTCACCCGTGGGCGGTTGACGTGTCGAGCGGTGTTGAGGCGCAACGTGGGGTCAAGAGTCGGGACCTGATGCGACGGTTTGTTGAAGCAGTTCACAAGGAAGATTCAAGTGCAGATGAAGTTTGAAGATTACAGTTATCCGGACGCTAGCGGCCACTTTGGGCCATACGGTGGCACATTCGTGGCCGAGACGCTGCAAGCAGCGCTACTCGAACTTAATATTGAGTACGCCAAAGCGCAAGCGGATCCGGCTTTCGTCGCGGAATTTCAGTCGGAATTGAAACACTACGTCGGTCGACCGAGTCCTATCTATCACTCCAAGCGTCTTTCAGACGAATTGGGTGGCGCGCAGATTTATCTGAAACGTGAAGACTTGAATCACACTGGTGCGCACAAGATAAACAACACCATCGGCCAGGCCCTGTTGGCGCGACGGATGAAAAAGCCACGCGTCATCGCCGAGACTGGTGCGGGGCAGCACGGTGTGGCGAGCGCAACGGTGGCAGCGCGCTACGGACTGGAGTGCGTCGTCTACATGGGTGTCGATGATGTACGTCGTCAAGCGCAAAACGTTTACCGAATGAAGTTGCTGGGTGCCACTGTGGTGCCGGTTGAAAGCGGTTCGCGCACGCTGAAAGACGCGTTGAATGAGGCGATGCGCGATTGGGTGACCAATGTCGAATCGACCTACTACATCATCGGCACGGTGGCGGGACCACACCCATACCCGATGATGGTGCGCGATTTTAACTCGGTCGTGGGTAAGGAATGCCTCACGCAGATGCCTGAAATGGTCGGCCGCCAACCCGACGCGGTACTGGCTTGCGTCGGTGGTGGTTCGAACGCGATGGGTATTTTCTTTGATTACATCCCGCACGAGAACGTTCGTCTCATCGGCTGTGAAGCGGGCGGTGAAGGCGTGGCGACGGGTAAGCATTCCGCCTCACTTACGGCTGGCACGCCAGGTGTGTTGCATGGTAACCGTACCTACCTCCTGCAGGATGCGAACGGACAGATCATTGATACGCACTCTGTGTCGGCCGGTTTGGATTATCCGGGCGTTGGCCCAGAACATGCGTGGCTAATGGACAGCGGTCGTGCCGAGTACGTTGCGGTTGACGACGACGAAGCGCTTGCGGCATTTCACCGCCTGTGTCGAACCGAAGGCATCATTCCGGCGCTGGAATCGAGCCACGCGGTCGCGCAGGCCATGAAAATGGCACCGACCATGTCCCCGGACAAAATATTGCTAGTGAACCTGTCTGGGCGTGGTGACAAAGATATGGCGACCGTGGCCGAACGTAGCGGCCTGCAATTCTTCTGCCGTCCGTCGTGTCAAGCCGCGGCGGAGTCGCGTTGATGGTCGGCTTGGCGTCACGAATCGAATCCACCTTTGCGCGGCTCGCCACGCAAAAGCGCAAGGCACTCATCCCCTTCATCACGGCGGGTGACCCGTCACTGGCTGCCACAGTGCCATTGATGCACGCATTGGTTGAGGCTGGTGTCGATGTCATCGAGCTTGGGGTGCCGTTCTCCGATCCGATGGCCGACGGTCCGGTCATTCAGCGCGCATCGGAGCGTGCGCTCAAACACGGCGTCGGGCTGCGCGATGTGCTGGCGTGCGTCACCGAGTTTCGCCTTACCAATCAGTTAACCCCGGTAGTGCTGATGGGTTACGCCAATCCGCTCGAGCGTATGGGCCTTGAGGCCTTTGGCGAGGCGGCAACCGCCGCGGGCGTCGATGGTGTGTTGGTGGTCGACTATCCGCCCGAAGAAAGCGGGCCGTTGCTCGCGATGATGGATAAGCGCGGGCTGGCGACCATCTACCTGCTGAGTCCGACCTCGTCGGCTGAACGCATCAAGCTGGTGGCGAAGGCGGCGAGAGGCTACGTCTACTACGTGTCGCTGAAGGGTGTCACCGGCGCCGGAAATATCGATACGGTTGAAGTCGGACAAAAGATCCGCCAGATCAAGGCCGAGGTGAAGATTCCGGTCGGCGTCGGTTTTGGCATCAGCGACGGCGCAACGGCCAAACGGGTGTGCGAGGTCGCCGATGCCGTTGTGATCGGCTCGCGCATTGTCAACGAGATCGAGCGCTCATCGCCCGACAACGTGGTCGAGAATGTCAGAAAACTTGTCGCGGGCTTTCGTGCCGCGATGGACGCGTAAACTACGCTGCTACAACAATAGTCGAGCGGAGGTCCAACGATGTCGTGGTTTCGGAAACTGCTTCCACCCAAGATTAAAGCGAACAGCGCATCTGCGAGAAAGGCCGTGCCCGAGGGGCTCTGGAGCAAGTGCCCAGCGTGCCAAGCGACACTGTACTTTACCGACCTCGAAAACAATATGCATGTGTGCCCGAAGTGTGCGCACCACACCCGCATTTCCGCGCGGACTCGGCTCGATCTGTTTTTTGACGCTGAAGGCCGCGCTGAAATCGGCTCTGAAGTCGTGCCAGTCGATACGTTGAAATTCAAGGACAGCAAAAAATACGTCGATCGTCTAACCGATGCTGAAAAAGCCACCGGCGAGACGGATGCCTTGGTCGTCATGCAGGGAACGGTTGAAGGCGTCAGCATGATTGCGGCGAGCTTTGAGTTCAATTTTCTCGGCGGCTCGATGGGCTCCGTGGTTGGTGAACGTTTTGCCAGAGCCGTCGAAGCTTGCTATGACGAAAAACTTCCGTTTATCTGCTTCACCGCAACCGGTGGCGCGCGCATGCAGGAAGGATTGTTGTCGCTAATGCAGATGGCGAAAACAACGGCATGCCTTCACCAGTTGTCGCAGGCCAAGCTGCCGTTCATTTCGGTACTGACTGACCCGACCATGGGTGGTGTGTCGGCCAGTTTCGCCATGCTGGGCGATGTGGTGGTGGCGGAGCCGGGCGCATTGATCGGATTTGCAGGCCCGCGCGTCATTGAACAGACCGTGCGTGAGACATTGCCGGATGGCTTCCAGCGCGCCGAGTTTCTACTCGAGAAGGGCGCCATTGACATGATCGTCGATCGCCGCGAGATGCGTCACAAAGTTGCGTCATTGGTGACGCTGTTGCAGCGTGAGCCAGCACCGACGCCAGAGGTCGCCTGACCCCGCTTCATGCTGAATCGGCACGATATCGACCGTCTGCGCGGTCGTTACGCTTCATCAAACTGCCCTATTTACGGGCATTTCGGAGCACTTTTGCCTGAAGGTGCCCGCCACTGCTTGTGTTTTGATTTCGTCCCGATTCGATCACTGCGAACGTCCGTCCGATGAGCGCCGATTTGCCGACGACCCTCGACGGTTGGCTTGACTATATTGGCCGTCAACATTCGGCCGAAATTGTCATGGGCCTCGAGCGCGTTGCCAATGTGTGGAATCGGCTGGGGCGGCCGCGCGCACCGCGCAACGTTGTGGTGGCAGGTACCAACGGCAAGGGCTCAACGTGCGCGATGCTAGAGGCAATTTTGCACATCGCCGGATATAAGACGGGGTTCTACTCGTCACCGCATTTGCTGCGCTACAACGAACGCGTCCGCATCGACCGGGCCGAAGCCAGCGACGCGTTGCTGGTGCAGTCGTTTGCGGCCGTAGAGCAAGTGCGTCGCGATGGTGAACTCGTTGCGCTGACCTACTTTGAGTACGCGACCCTGTCCGCCTTATGGTGTTTTGCACACGCGCAAGTGGAAGTCGCCATTCTTGAGGTGGGTTTAGGCGGCCGACTGGATGCCGTTAACCTGATTGACGGCGACGTCAGCATCATTACGTCAATCGACCTGGACCATCAACAATTTCTCGGTGACACGCGCGAAAAGATTGGTTGGGAAAAAGCGCATGTCTACCGCTGCGGGCGAGCGGCGGTGTTTGGCGACCCGGATATGCCCGATTCGGTCGCCAAACTTGCACTTGAGATCGGCGCGCCGCTACATTGGATTGGCCGCGACTATCACATCACCCGGATGGAGGGCCAATGGCAGTGGCAGGGCACCATCATGGGCGAGTCGTCCAGCCGGCACTCGTTGCCGATCCCCGCTCTACGGGGTGGCTATCAACTGCGCAATGCGGCGGCCGCAATCGCCGCGTTGGCGGTACTCGCACAGCCCGATTGCAACCTCCCGGTTTCGCAGAATCATGTCAAACGAGGGCTGCTCGAAGTGGAGTGGCCAGGTAGGATGCAGGTGTTGCCAGGGCGCCCGACTGTGGTGCTCGACGTGGCGCATAACCCGCACGCTGCGCGCGCGCTGCAAGACGCACTCGGCAGCATGGGCTACTTCGAAAACACATTCGCAGTGTTCGGCATGTTTAAGGATAAAGATATCGCCGGCGTTGTCAGCGCCGTCAAGGATCGAATTGATCATTGGTATATCGCTGCATTACCGGGCGAGCGTGGGGCTGACACGCAAGCGTTGGCCGCCATCCTCGAGGACGGCGGCCTCAATGGCCGCTACACGCGGTACACGACGATCGCCGAGGCCTATCTCGCCGCGCGTGAGCGTGCGACCCAGAATGATAGAATTTTGGGGTTTGGATCGTTCTTAACGGTCGCCGATCTATTGAAAGTGCTTAAAC
>JAYVUH010000184.1:0-5805 GCA_043788115.1 Burkholderiales bacterium | reverse complement strand
CGGGCGATGATTGCGCCGGGCAATCAGCATGTGGTCGTTCAGTTCGCGAACGACATGCTGCGCGCCTACGAACTTGCCTCCGGTCGGCAAGCGGGTATCGACATCAAGCTCGATGGAACCTTGCTCGACGTCGGCATTTCCGCCGACGGCCAGCGTGTCACGGCAGTCAGCAGCGCACAGGTACAGGTGGCAGATTTGCGCACCGGTTATCCGCTCGCCAACCTGATTCCCGGTGGCGTGGTGGCTGCGGCAGTTCACCCGACCCAGTCGGAAGTCGCGTTTTCGACGCGCGGAAATGTCGCCATCTGGCGGCCGCGACTGGGTCAGCAGTTCGCTGCGCGTGAAGACAAAAACAAATCGGGCCAATCGCTGGCGCAACGACTCGACGCCGAGGATGGGCGTGTGAAAGCGTCGAAGAAACTCATCGTCGGCATGCGCTATCTGGATGACGGGCAAGTGCTGGCGGCGTTCTCGGTTGATGGCGATGCATGGACTTGGGACCTTCCGCACATGAAGCAGGGCCCTATCTTGCGCCACAGCAATAGCATTGTCGCGATGAGCACCAGCAATGATGGTCGCTGGCTGGTGACGATCACCCTCGACGGCTTCGCGCGTGTATGGGATCATCGCAGTGGACAATTGATGGTCGACGCGGTCGCGTTGCCGGATAACGAGCGCGATTTTTCCCTTCTGGGCCGCGGCACCTGGGCGCTCATCGAACGTGACAAGGGGCGCTTTGAAACCCTGATGCTGGGGCTGGGTTTTCCTGAGCGGCCGCCGGACTGGCTGGTGCCCACCGTCGCGGCACTTGCTGGGGTAGAACTCGAGCGGCCAGCGGGCGCTCCCACCGAACCCGCAAAATCGGCGGCACTTTGGTGGCCGGCGTGGTTGAATCATGTTGCATCTCGTAACGGAGTACAGATCAAATGAATAGACCCCATGCAATCGGTGGCAGTGACAGCGCTAAGGTCATATTGCGCGCCGCGCGACCATACAATCACCAGAGTGGCTTCACCCTAGTCGAGTTGATGTTTGTCGTTGTCATTATTGGTATCCTGGCAGCGGTGGCACTTCCTTCGTATAGCAGTTACACGTCGAAAGCGCAGGCGACCGAGGCGTTTGTGCTGGTCGAGCCGGTACAAACCGCGGTGCGGGACTACTACGCGCGCTGGGGACGGTTTCCCGACAGTAATGCAGCGGCGGGTGTTGCGCCGCCCGCAGCGTATCGAGGCCGCTACGTGCGCTCGATCGAAGTCAACTCTGGAGGCGCGATTCGCGTGCAGGTCGAGCTGACAGGAAAATATGTCCCGGCCTTTTCCGTCTACTTTCGACCGGCAATGCGGGTCGGCAGCGAAAACGGGAATATTTCTTGGATCTGCGATGAGGGCAAAAAGGACACGCAAAAGGAGTTTGTCATTTCGGGTGAAATCGGCAAGGATACGGCGCAGAAAAACGACGTGTTACCGCACGCCTGTCGGCCCTAAGTACGCACAATGGACGCGCGCACATCCCAACGCCCTCGCAAACGATTCCGCTTCATCGAGCTCTGTATTGTGGTCGTCGTGATCATCGTTTGCGCTTCGGCGCAGGTGTTTTTCTATATTGACAGCGTATTTAAGGCCAAGATGTTCGAACCCATCAACGTGTTGCGGGCGGATATGCTGCGCGTTGTCGAATTGTTTGCGCTGACCGGGGAGTTGAACCGAGGCGGCGATCCGATTGCGGCCGATGCGGTCGGCGGGCTGCCGCGAGCACGGCGCATTGCCAGTGCGCGCGACCTGGTGGAAGCCCAGCAAAGCGTCGCGCAGGTGGAGCAGATGGTTCTCGAAGTGGAAGGCTTCGGTCGGCGCAAGATCAGCACCAGCAAGGCGACCAGCTCGATCATCGGCATCAGTGACGGCGTGCCAACCGCAGCGATTTCGGTCTCGTTTCTGCGCCAGCCGACGCTGGTGGAACTGCGTCCCGCCTACGCCGCACACGACGCCGCCGTCATCAACTGGCTGTGCGGCAAACAAATGCCGCCGCCCGGCGTGATTGCGCCGGAAGCGCGCGAACCCACTGTCCCCGAACACTTACTTGTCTCTTCCTGTAGATCGCGACTATGAAAACGAAACAGCGTTCAAGATTGGCCGCACGGCTGCGGCAAATGGGCAGCCTCGTGACTGCCGGGGTGGCCACCGACACGGCTCTCGCTGTGTCGCTCGCCGACAATCCGCTGCACAAGCACGAGGCGCGCGGCGCCGCGATGGAGGGCGATTTGCTTTCGCTCATCCCGGATGAATTTCCCAAGACCCGGTCACGTATCGGCGACGCGCCTGCCGACCAGCGCGGCCCATTGCTGGTGGCGATCGCCGATGTGCTCGACGCGGCCGAGAGCAACCGACCAACGACCGCAGCGCTAAACGTCAATTTGGCCATGATAGGAACGATTTGTCTCCTGTTCACGTTTGTCGTGGTGCCAGCGTTCCATGACTTGTTCGAATTGCTCGGTGCAAACTTACCGGCGCCGACGCGCCTGGCACTACATCTTTCCGACTGGCTGCTGGCCCCGGTCGGATTACTGATCGTCGCGGGACTGGTCATCGTGCGGCTGTGGAAAACACAGCCGCATTGGCTGGGTCCGCTGGCAGGCAAGATGGATCGATATGCACGATTGGTCCCAGTGTTCGGGCATGGCATGCTGATGCTGCAAACTCGCCAAGTCGCGGCGTGGCTGGCGGCGAGCGGTGGTGGCGATTTTGCCACGCGCGACCTCGCCTGTTTGGTTGAAATGGCCGGCCCGGGTGATTTCGCACGGCGCGTTGCGGCGGCCTCGCAGCGTTTAGCGGAAGGACGGTCGCTAGCGGAGGCATTCACCGGCGATGAATGGTCCCCCGGCCTTGGCAAGATGTTCGAGGGCGATGCTGGGGACGCAGGCGCGCTCATCAACTACGCCAAAAGCCTGGACGCTAATACCGACGCCGCCATCGAGCGATTCACGCTGATCTCGCAAATCGCGGTCGGGCTAATGGTCGGCTTTTTTGTCATTGCAATGTACCTCCCCATCTTCAAGATGAGCTCGGTGCTCTAGGAGAACACGATGTCACGGCCAAAACAGCAACGTCCGCAGCACGGATTCAGCCTCATCGAACTGATGATCGTTGTCGCGATCATGGGTATCCTCGCGACGATGGCGTTACCGAGTTACCAGGAGCGAGCGATCAAGGCTCAGGTTCAGGAAGGGCTTGCGCTGGCCGAGTATGCGAAGGAGAGCGTCACCGCGTTCTACCGCGCCAAACAGCGCATGCCGAAGAACAATGCCGAGGCCGGTCTGCCGCCGGCCGAAAAGATTATCGGCAATCACGTCGCGGCCATCGAGGTCGCCGACGGTGCAGTTCACGTCAAATTCGGCAATCGCGCGAACAAGAACGCAGTCGGCAAGATTCTCACATTACGTCCGGCTACCGTCGCCGGCTATTCGCAGGTGCCGCTCGCCTGGAATTGCGGAACTGCCGAGCCGCCCACAGGCATGAAAGCATTCGGCACGAACCAGACGACGTTGCCCGGCATGTTCTTGCCGGTGGATTGTCGCGGCGAAAAGTAGGGTGGGTTGCCTACGCGCGTGAACACTTGAGAAGGTTTGGGGAGCTTGGCGCGTAGTGGTGATACACGGCATGCGGCGGAGTCCTCATAACGTGCTTCCGCAACATGCTTAACAGACTGTTCCAACCGATGTGGACAGGAGGGCGTCTAACCTCAACTCGGAATCGCCTGTTGAGTCCAGTATCGAGAAGTCTGCGGGGACTTCTCTGCAGGCCACACACAAAAGCGCGCCGAAGCGTTTTTTTAATGTATGACTGGTGCCCAGTCAGGTTCGCGGTGCTCGCCATGTTGGCATACTCGGTCACACTCGCGTTGCTCGCGCGACCCCGGATTGCCCTGCATGGCAATCCTTTCGCGTCCCTTCGCGAGAAGTCCGCAGGGACTTCTCTCTGGGCAGAAACGAAAAAACGCGCCGAAGCGCGCTTTCTTGTATTGATGCCGAGTCAAGCTCGCGGTGCTCGCCATGTTGGCAGGACTCGGTCACACTCGCTCCGCTCGCGTGACCCCGCGTCGCCCTGCATGGCGACGCTTTCGAGTCCCTTCGCGAAACGTCCGCAGGGACGTTTCTCTGGGCATAAAGAAAAAACGCGCCGAAGCGCGTTTTCTTGTATTGGTGCCGAGTCAAGCTCGCGGTGCTCGCCATGTTGGCAGGACTCGGTCACACTCGCTCCGCTCGCGCGACCCCGGATTGCCCTGCATGGCAATCCTTTCGAGTCCCTTCGCGAGAAGTCCGCAGGGACTTCTCTCTGGGCGCCAAATAAAAAAGCCGCTTTCGCGGCTTGTTTATTTGGTGCCCAGGAAGGGACTCGAACCCCCACAGTGTTGCCACCGCTAGGACCTGAACCTAGTGCGTCTACCAATTCCGCCACCTGGGCCGCATTTTGTACTGCGCTCATGAACGTATCAGGTATGGCTCGTTCATCGGTGCTGCAATTCAGCTACGCCAGAAATACCCAAGTGCGACTGGGACTAACCGCGTAAAATGAGGCCGAATAATAGCCAAAAGCCCAACAATTGTCCACCTCAAAGCCAAAAACAACAAAAGCCCAACAAAAACGTAACGCCCACGCGGTGATTGCGAACCAGCAGGCTCGAACCAAGAAACCCACCGCGGAAGAGGTCGCTTTCTCCAAAGCCGCCAAGTCCGCCAAACCACCGGTGCCGCCACCCAAACGATCCAGCGATCCGCACGCCTCGCGAGAAGCCGAGAAATACGAAAATCCCATCCCCTCACGCGAGTTGATTCTTGATGTGTTGACCAAGACCGGCGTGCCGATGATGGAGGATGAAATCGCGGCCGCGCTGGAGATCGATGAGACCGAAATAGATGGATTTACGCGTCGCCTGAATGCCATGGAACGAGACGGCCAGGTGATGAAGAATCGTCGTGGCGCGATCGGGTTGTCCGAGAAGATGGATTTGATCGCCGGGCGCGTGCAGGGCCACCCTGACGGATTTGGTTTTCTGGTGCCCGACGACAAGAGCGAAGATCTGTTCCTCGGCCCCAAGCAAATGAACAAGGTTCTCGACGGCGATCGCGTGCTGGTGCGCGAGATCGGCGTCGATCGCCGCGGGCGTCGCGAAGCCTCCATTATCGAAGTCCTTGAACACAAGAACACCCGTGTGGTGGGCCGCTTGTTCGAAGAACACGGCGTGTTGTTTGTCGTTGCCGAGAACAAACGTATCAGTCAGGACATTCTGGTCGAGCCTGGCCACGATATGAAAGCGGCTCCCGGACAGGTCGTGATGGTCGAGCTGGTCGCGCAACCGGCGCGCAACTCTGAGCCGGTTGCACGCGTGATCGAGGTGCTGGGCAACTACGCCGACCCGGGCATGGAAATCGAAATTGCCCTGCGTAAACACGATCTGCCGTACGAGTGGTCGGACGAAATTCTGGCGCTTGAGAAAAAGCTGCCGAAAAAAGTGACAGCCAAAGAATGCGAAGGTCGGCAAGACCTTCGTAAGCTGCCGTTTGTCACCATCGACGGCGAAACGGCCAAAGACTTTGACGACGCGGTGTACGCCGAAAGGCAGGGCAAGGGCTTCAAGCTCTATGTGGCAATCGCAGATGTGTCGCACTATGTGGTGACCGGTGATGCGCTCGACCGTGAGTCGCGTCTGCGCGGCAATTCGGTGTATTTCCCGCGCCGCGTGATTCCGATGTTGCCCGAGGCCTTGTCCAACGAGATGTGCTCGTTGAATCCTCACGTCGATCGTCTGGCG
>JAYVUH010000183.1:0-4687 GCA_043788115.1 Burkholderiales bacterium | reverse complement strand
CTGTGCCATTTGCCGCTTTCAATCAATTATTTCAGTGAGGCGCTATTTTGCCAGTCCCAACCCCACTGCGCCGGAGCTGAAATTGCAATCTTTTACAATGGTGATGCCAACGGCGAGAACCGAAACTCTATGACTGGCGCGCTGTTCCAAGGCATTTGGTCTGGAAACGCCCGCTTTTCGAGGTGCCCGCCTCCAAGTGCTTTTTCGACAATTCCTCGTTAATGTTTCAAACAGCATGAAACAACCCGACAAACCCGCAGCGCCTCCGCGCGCGCCACCGACGCTGACTGAACAGATCGCAGCGCTCGAAATCGAATGCAAATACCGCGCCGTCAAAGTGCGCCAAGCCGCGCGTATGCGCGACGTGCTGCAACTGGGCGTGCTGGATATTCGCGGCGAAGTGGTGTCACGCCAGAACGAAATCCGCGGCCTCAAGCAGCTTGAAATCGCCTGCGAGAACCGCCTGCGCGAATTGATGGCATCGCACATGTTGGAGTTGCGGGGCATGCGGGATGTGCAGTTGCTGATCCAGATGCGAAGTCATTTTCAGCATCGTGAATGGGCGCATTTGAAAGGGACGCATCCAATGATGTTTCGCGAAGCCGATAGCGAAGCCGAGCGCATCGAGCGCCGCCTAGAGCGCGAGACCGAGCAACAGGGACGACATCAACGCGGCAAATAGTGCTGAGAGCGTATGTGCGGCGCGTTCAGGGCTCCAGCAAGAACGCCCTGACCGGTCTGATCGTCCCTTCACTCTGGAACATCGGCGCGTGTCCGGTGTGGGCGAATGTCATCCCTGCCACATTGGGCTTGGCACACATCTGGTCGAACGTCGTTTTCAGCAATAAATCTGAGTCGGCACCGCGCGTGACTAATACCGGGCAGCTGATGGCATTCCAGTACACGGACAGATCCACGTCGCGGATTGGCTGCGCTTTGAACGCATCGCCGATCGCCGGATCGTAACGAAACTGCCACATGCCTGACTGGGTTTTTTTGACCAGCGGCAGCGTGAGTGCATGCCATTGATGATCGGTCAACGGCCCAAACGGACTCACCAGCCGCACCGCCTGCACCACTTCGTCGAGCGTGCGAAATAGCGGGCTCACACCGACATACATCGCGATGCGTTGCTGCGCCGAAGCCGGAATCACAAACCCCATATCGTTGACCACCAGACGCGTGATTGGCGAATGCGGTTGTGCGGCCAAGAGCATGCCGATAATGCCGCCCATCGACGTCCCGACCCAATGCACCGACTTAGCGCCGGTTCTTGCAATCACCCGCACCATATCCGAGGCGTACTGCGGAAAGTTGTAATCGTCGCTGTTGCGCAGCCAGTCAGATTCGCCGCGTCCGACCACATCAGGGCACACCACGCGGTAGCGATCGGCCATCGCTTCGGCGAGCACATCAAAATCGCGACCACAGCGGGTCAAGCCGTGTACACAGATCAGTACATTGGCATTGTGCGGGTCGCCCCACTCGGTAACATGTACGCGATGCCCGCCACCTGGTGCCTGACACTGCACAAAATAGTTACGCAATGCGCGTCTCCCCGTGGTGTATTCCTCCGCCGACTCCAGCCACGCGTTCAGCGGCTTTGAGCGTATTGCCAAGCAGCATCGTGATGGTCATCGGTCCCACACCTCCCGGTACTGGGGTGATGGCCGCCGCAACGTCGCACGCCTCGGCAAAATCGACGTCCCCACACAACTTGCCGTCGGGCAAACGGTTGATGCCGACATCAATGACCACCGCACCCGGCTTTATCCAACCACCTTTGACAAAATTGGCGCGCCCGACCGCGGCAACGAGAATATCGGCGCTGCGACAGAATGCCGGCAAATCCACCGTCTTGGAGTGGCAGATCGTTACGGTTGCGCCGGCTTTGAGCAGCATCAACGCCTGCGGCTTGCCGACGATGTTGGAGCGGCCGACAACAACGGCGTGCTTGCCTTCGATGGCAACGCCTTCGTATTCGAGCATTTTCATCACGCCGTACGGTGTGCAAGGCGGGTAACGGCTCTCATCGATGACCAGCGCACCCATGTTGGCGATGTGAAAGCCGTCAACATCCTTTTCCGGCGAAATAGCTTCGATGACCGCGCGATCGTCGATGCCTTTCGGCAGGGGCAACTGCACCAGAATGCCGTGGATCTCCGAGTTTACATTCAGGCGTTCCACGAATTCGGTGAGTGCCGACTGTGTGGTGGTTGCCGCGAGCGGATGTACTTCAGAATGCATACCGATCAATTCACACGCTCGCGCTTTGTTTCGTACATAGACTTGCGACGCGGCATCATCGCCAACGATGACCACCGCGAGGCCCGGCCGCACGCCGCCTGCCACCAGACGATCGACGCGCAACTTGTATTCGGCACGGAAAAAATCCGCAATGCGTTTGCCGTCAATAATTCGTGTCGTCATGGATTGATGAAGATTTCGTGAATCGGGGTGATAAGAAGATTGATCGGTTGATCACAGGTGCCAACGGGGACATGCTCGACAAGTTGGCATTCAAATGCGATCGAACCGATGAGATTCGCCGCCTTGTCCGTTGATCGCCCAGCCAACAGACGGTCATAGTAACCTTTCCCGTAGCCGAGTCGGTTGCCCTCGCTGTCAAACGCCACCCCCGGAACCAGCGCAAACGCAACGTCGCCAAGTTGCACGGTTGGACAGTCGGCTGCGGGCTCGGCGATACCCCATACCCCGGCCACCAACTCAGCCCGCGAGGTGACACGATGGAGGGTCAGCGTCGATGTGCCCGTCTGGTCGGCGACGTCGCGACGGATGCGCGGAAGCAACAATGTTTTCCCCCGCCGGAGAACCTCGTCAAAGACCGGATGCGTATCGATTTCCGTGCCGAAGCTCATGTAGCTGAGGATGTTCTTCGCCGCATCGAATTCAGGTCGCGCGAAAAACACCGCGAGGCTTTGCTGAGATGCCGCTGCCCGCGTCGACACCGACATCGCGTCGCGCGCGGCCAGCACTGCGCGCCGGAGCCGCGACTTTGCATCGGCGAGATTGTGGGTGTCAACGGGTGTCATGACGCCATTTTAATCGCGGCGGCACACGAACATCCGGCAGCAGCCATGTTCATTCATTCGTGGCGCGCATGGTTTCGCCGACATAATGCTGCGATGGAATGGATCATCCTGACAGTGGCGTCACTGATTGCAGGCACCATCGGCGGCGTCATCGGCTTCGGCTCGGGGGTCATCATGGTGCCGATTTTGGCATGGACATTTGGCGCCAAGGCGGCGGTACCGATCATGGCGGTTGCCGCGCTGATGGCCAACGGCTCTAGGGTAGCTGTCTGGTGGCGCGAGGTGGATTGGGCGGCGGCAGCAATCTACAGCGTGACAGCCATTCCCTTCGCGATCATCGGCGCGTCGACGTTTCTCAGCCTCAACGTCCATGCCGTTGAAATGGGCCTTGGTGCATTTCTGATCGTGGTCGTCCCAGTGCGCCATTGGCTGCGCCACGCGAAACTCAAACTGCAACGCTGGCATCTGGCTCTTGTCGGTGCGGGCATTGGCTTTCTGACCGGCATCGTTGCCTCAACTGGCCCGATCAACGCGCCATTTTTCTTGGCGTATGGCTTGAGTAAAGGCGCTTATCTTTCAACCGAAGCGCTCGGTTCCGTCGCTGTCGGACTGGGCAAGACCGGCACCTTTACCTTCTTTGGGGCGATGACGCTCGAGAATTTCCTGCGTGGTATCGGTGTGGGGACTGGCCTGATGGTCGGTTCATTCGCTGCTAAACGTATCGTAATGCGCATGGACGCCTCGCAGTTTGAGACCGTGATGGATGCGGTCATCTTGCTGGCGGGAATTTTAATGATCGCCACCGCACTCCATTAAGTGGCTGCGCTCCCCACGAGAGAGACCTCAACCTGTCCGCGCAGCCCGTTCACCCAACAGATCGAATCGGCAGCCTCCAGATCTGACTTGCTCAACACCCGCTCGACGATGCGCCCGGTCGCAAGCAGTTCGTCGCGGAGCGTGCCGTTGAGCAACCCTGACGCTGCTGGCGGCGTGATGTTCGCGTCGCCCAAGCGCAACACCAAATTGGCGCGGGTAAATTCGGTCAGTTCACCGCGCTCATTCCAGAGTAAGGTATCAAATGCAGTGCTGGTCGTCGGCGCATGCAGGTCGTAGGTTTCTCGACGGGTCGTCTTGTGTTGTAAAAACTCGTCGAAGCTCGATACCGGTGAGGTCGCAAGGTGCACAAACGGCCGCTCGGGTACTTGATCGAGCAATACCGCCTTGGCGGTCAGTTCGCCGCCGCCGGTACAACTCAGGCGGCAACGCCACACGCCGCGCGGATGGGCCTGCTGGACCGACTCAAGGCAACTGATAGCGGCGCGCCGGTCAAATCGAAAGCGAAAGTGCCGTGCCGAGTTCTCCATCCGATCCAAATGCCGCACGAGCAGCGTGAGTTCGCCCTCCTCTAGGCGAATGGTTTCAAACAAATCAAAGCGCGTTGATGCACGCTGTACGAATCGCGCTTTGTACGCCAACTCGGCCGCTTCGCCTTCAACGGTGGAGTCGTAGGTGATGCCGCTGCCGACACCGAAACTTGCCCGGCCATTTTCGATCCACACGCTGCGGATGCCGACGTTGAAGCACGCCGTACCATCCGGCCCAACCATGCCAATGGCCCCACAATAAACGCCTCT
>JAYVUH010000182.1:0-7607 GCA_043788115.1 Burkholderiales bacterium | reverse complement strand
GTATGACATGTTCCTGAACCGCGCCAAGGAAACCAACGTCTCGACCGATTTGCAATCGACCGTTGCGCGTGTGGTGGACCCGGCGATTGTGCCGGGCGGCGCATACGCCCCGAAGAAATCGCAGATCGTCGCTATCGCGTCGGCCGTGGCGCTGATCATCGGCATGATGCTCGCCTTGTTGCTTGATCGCATCAATAACACCGTCAACACGGCCGGCGAAGTCGAAGCGCGCCTCGGCGTGCCGATGCTGGGTTACCTGCAAAAGATGGAGAGCACCGGCAAGAAATCGATGAAGACCGAAATGGCGTTTCTCACCGATAGCCAGTCGCTGTTTTCAGAATCGATTCGTACCATTCGCACCAGCGTGCTGATGAGCGCGCTCGATGTGCAAAAGAAAGTCATTGTGATTACCTCGTCGGTGCCGGAAGAGGGCAAGACGACCGTGTCGTTCAACCTCGCCTGCGCGTTGGGCCAAGTCAAGCGCGTGTTGTTGATCGACGGCGACTTGCGCCGCCCCAAGATCAATCGCGTGATCGGCGTGGACAAGGACGCGAAGGGCTTGTCAAACTTGGTATCAGGCGTCGCATCGGCGTCTGAATGCATCATGCGCCACGAAGCGGGCGGCTTCCACATCATGACAGCCGGCTTCATTCCGCCCAACCCGCTTGAGTTGCTCTCGTCGGCGAAATTTGGCGAAGTGGTCGACAAGCTCAAAGAAGCCTTCGACATCGTGTTGATCGATTCACCGCCGGTACAACTGGTGAGTGACGCCGTGGTGTTGTCACAAATCGCCGATACGGTGCTGTATGTGGTGAAGGCCAATTCGACGCCGTACCCGTTGGCGCGCGGTGGTCTCAAACGATTGGCATTAGCCAATGCGCCGATTCTGGGTGTGGTGCTAAACCAGCTCGATCTGGAGCGCGCTGAACGGTACTACGGCGAGTATTCAGGCTACGGACGATATCGCGGCTACAAGGGCTATTACGCCTACGGCTACGGGCCTAAGGGCAAGAAACCGGCAGACGTTGCCTGATGGGCACCTTGTTGCCGTCGCTCGTGGGGATTGCCGCCAACCGCAGCCGCGTCGCCGTGACAGCTTAGACAAACGGCATGCCCCCAAAAAAGACTGTGCAAAGTCATTGATTTAGTATTAAAGTTGAATAAACCAAAGGGAGTTCTTATGAAGATCTTGAAATTATTGATGAACGTGGCGATGTGCTCGTTGCTCGCCACTGCCAGCGCCGTGTTTGCGCAAGCGGCAACTGTGACAGAGCTGACCGGGTCTGTCACCGCCGGGGTGGCACCGACGCCAGGCGCGGCACCCATCCAAGGACGGGCGCTCAAGAAGGGCGACACCGTCAATCAGGGGGAAACGATTTCTACCGGTGCCAACTCGACGGTGGTTCTGCTCTTCAAAGACGGCCAGATCACGGCTCTCGCCGCCAATGCAAGGATGGCGATCACCGCCTACACGTACGACGCCGCGAAACCAGAATCAGGCAACGTGCTGATCAGCTTATTCAACGGCGGTATGCGTTCCCTCACCGGCTTAATCGGTAAGGCTCGTCCAGCGGCAGTGTCGTACCGTGCTGGTAACGCCACCATCGGCATTCGCGGGACCGACGTTTCGTTTGCGGTTGCAGGCGGCGATGTGGTGGTGACCGTCAAAGACGGTGCGATTTCCTTCACCTTCGGTGGGAAGACGATTGCGATTCCTGCTGGACAGGCCGCATTAACTGCGAATGGCAAGGTGACCGCCGGAACGACAGCCGCCATTGCAGCGGCAGTGAATGCCAATCCGAACCTGGCAGCAGCGCTGAAATCCGTGGCAACTAATGCGGTTGACGCAGCGGTAGCAGTAGCGGCCGGGATAGCAAAAGCGCAGGCTGATGCGAAGGCGGCGGCAGATGCGAAAGCAGCTGCGGATGCAAAAGCGGCTGCGGATTCGAAGGCTGCCGCGGATGCGAAAGCGGCAGCGGATGCGAAAGCGGCAGCCGACGCAAAAGCAGCTGCAGATGCGAAGGCGGCGTCTGACGCAAAAGCGGCTTCGGATGCAAAAGCGGCGTCTGACGCAAAAGCAGCTGCCGATGGAAAAGGCGCTAACCAAGGAACCACCGGCGGCCCAGCAACCGGCAGCGGTTCAACCGGTGCCGGCGGTACAGGCTCAGGTGGCGGCGGCAAGGCTAGCGGTAGCTAAGCCCCGACATTAGCAATCCACGATGATCGGCGACCACCTTCACGGGTGGCCGCCGATTTTGCTTTCAGGACCCGTTGCGTCAAACTCCAATCGATGCAGCGCCGACCCCGCATCGACCCCGCACCGATCTCCTACCAACGACGCATCAACCAACATGAGCACGACCAAATCCCGCAGAGACACACGATCACGGTCTGGCGTGCGCGAGGGCGCTACCTCTGCGCGTTATCGGGTCATCGCGTTGATCGGCGCGTTAGCGTTGCTCGCCACCAGTTTGTATTGTGGGCGCGCTGTGCTTGTGGGGTGGGTCGCACACGACGCACTCGCTGAACAAGCGGCGTTGCCTGCGCGGCTCGCGAAGGCAGACCGCGACGCTGTGGTGCGAGAAACACAACAATTGGGTGCGTCCTTGCGTCGTTGGCAGGCATTGGATCCGAACGATCCTGCGGTGGCTGAGTGGTTGGGTGGCTACTACACGATTACCGCGCGGAACGCCCCCACCGCGGAAGCCGTCGCCGTCGAATGGAGGGCGGCCCACGAACAATATTCCAAGGCCGTCGTGTTGCGACCCACCTCCCCCTACGCGTGGGCCAATCGCGCATGGGCGCGATATCATCTCGGTCTTCTCGATGCGGAGTTTTACGCCGCACTCGAGAATGCGATCCGGTTGGGACCGTGGGAGCGCGAGGTCCAGCTAGTGGTGGTGGATCTAGGGTTGGGGTTGTGGCCCCTGATGTCGCCAGACCTTCGAGTGAAGATACTCGGCATGGTGCAACGTGGCCAGCGACGTTACGCGCAAAACATGATCGACATCGCAACACGCTACGGTCGACTGCCGGAGGTGTGCACAGTCGAGAAATTGGCGGCCCTGCCTGCGTGCAAAGCGGCGGCTCATTCTCCAAACACCCCGGCTGCACCGGTGGCAGCTGGCGCGGCGAAGTGATCGAGCGGATTCGCATCGACTCGCGCCTCGCGACCCCGCAAACATTTGTCGGCTGGCAGAGGGGCATCGTCGATCCATCCCGAAGCGCTCACGCAAAGACCTCCCCGTGAGCGCGCGTACACAACGACGCGCATTCCCGTTTGACGCGTTTTTTTTCTGGGCGTGGACCACGATTCTGCTGTGGGCACCGATTCCCCTAGGGAGTAACCGACCTTGGGCCTGGTCGCTGTTAGAGGCGGCTGTTTGTTCGCTAGTTGCCTTCTGGCTGGTCTGCTATGCGTTCTGCAAAGTCGCCCCGACCGATACGTTGCGGCAGGCCAAGTGGTTTTTGAGCCTGCTGGGATTGTGGCTGGTGTATCAGGCGCTGTTCATTATCCCAATGCCACTTCACTGGATTGCCCACCTATCCCCGGAGTCAGCGGCGATGCATCAGCTGGTCAGCGGCTGGGGCGATCCCAATAGTTTGAAAACGCTGTCGATTGATCCGTATGCGTCAAGCGCATCGTGGTTCAAAAGTTTGCTTTACGTACTTAGTTTTGCGTTGACGGTATTGGTCATTAACAGTCGCAGCCGAGCGCGCACATTTGCCAACGTGCTGGTTGTCTATGCGCTGGTGTTGTCGGTTTATGGGCTGTTATTGCACTTGACCGAAATTCCGCAGACGTGGTTTGGCACACCCATGGGGCACGGCGGGCGTGCGAGTGCCACTTATCCGAACCCCAATCACTTTGCCGGCTTCTTGGAAATGACGTTGGCGGTTGGCATCGGCGTGCTGATCGCGGGCTTGCGCGATACGGGGTCACGCACTTGGAAGGCGTTCCTTGTTGACATCCTAGAGTGGATATTTAGTCCTAAGATGCGCTTGCGATTAATGCTCTGCGTGATGGTTATCGGCTTGGTGGCATCGCATTCGCGCATGGGCAACACAGCGTTCTTCGCCAGCTTGATGATTGCCGGCGTGATCGGCATTGCGCTATCGCGTCACGCCACGCGCGGCACAGTGGTGCTACTGGTGAGCTTGATCGTCATCGACGCGTTCATTGTTGGCTCGTGGTTCGGTATCGAAAAACTGGCCAATCGTATAGAACAAACAAACTTGTCGTACCAGGCTGGCGAGACGACCGAATCGGTCGAAACGCGCGCCGAGCCAGCAAAGTATGGACTCGACCTGATCAACGACAATCGCCTCGTCGGCACCGGGCCGGGTAGCTGGTACGTGGCCTTCCCGCGCTACCGCGGTGGCGACCTGTCCAATTTTTTTGACTATGCGCACAACGACTATGTTCAGTTCGCGGCGGAAAGCGGCCTCGTTGGGCTCGCGATGCTGGGGCTGATTGTTGTCTGGTCGCTGGGGGTTGCGCTGGTCGCGCAATATCGGCGGCGCGATCCGCTGATGCGCGGGTTTTCGTTCGCGGCGATCATGGGCATCACGGCCATCCTGATTCACTCCAGCGTCGATTTCAATCTGCAAATTCCAGCCAACGCGATGCTGTTTATGGTGTTGCTCGCCTTTGCGTGGCTATCGCTTTATATGGATCGTCGGCCGCAAAAACAGCCGCACAAGCAGCCGGATCACAACCCCGACCGTATTGACGAGACGCAAGCACCTAGCGGCTTGTTGAAATTCGAAAATTCGTTTGATCGATAATTTCGGTGTGTGACTTGCCCTTTGTAAAGAGCCTGCCCTGAGCGTGCCGAACGGGGGATCGAGGGAGATTTTCAGCATTTGCGCGTCGACAACGACCGCAAATGCCCCTTATTCCATTTCCACACCATTAAGCCAATATAAATGGCGTAGCCCGTATGGAGCGTAGCGCAATGCGGGACGGTATCTGCGTGGCGACTATCCTGCAATACGCTGCGCTTCTTGCAGGCTACGGATAGCTAAGTCGAATGTGTCACTAGTTGCCAAAGGGGGAAATGGCACGCAATGCGTTCACTCTGTGTCGGCACAACGAATTTCAACAAACTGCTAAGCGTCTTGGCGCCGCACAGCCGTGCTACTGTAGCACTTGCAACAAGTTATTGAAGTCGTCTGTCCACACCCGCCGGCTCCGCTGCGGGGGCATCGGTGTCGCTTTGTCGGCAATCTTGGGCTGCGCTAAAAATGAGGCGTCTTTGGTCAACAGTATCCACTCGCTGATGGTCGCGCCGTGCCGATCCGCGTCGTGGACCCAAGCGACGTGAAAACCGCGGGTTTCAGCCAGCTTGGCGACGACCGGTTTCAAGTTGAGGTATCGGTTGGAGACATGAAACGCGATCACGCCATTGGGCTTCATGTGGCGCGCATAAATGTCGAGCGCTTCGAGCGTGATCAAATGCACCGGAATCGCGTCGCCAGAAAAAGCGTCAACCGCAAGCACATCGAATTGCTGGCTTGGTTCGCGCTCCAGATTGAGCCGCGCATCGCCGAGCGCCATTTCGACTTTTGCGCGCGTCTGCTTGAGATAGGTGAAGTGGCTGTTGGCCACATCAATCACGGCGGCATTGATTTCGTAGAAACGAAAGACGTCTCGCGGCAAGCCATAGGACGCCAATGTGCCGGCACCGAGCCCGATCACGCCGACGCGACGAGACGCGGGGACCAGTTGCGCTTTGAGATCGAGGGCCAAGCCCACGCCTGAATTAATCGTGTAGTAGGTGGTGGAGGCGATGCTATATCGCGGATCGAGGTATTGGTCGCCATGTTTAATTGAGCCATGTACGAGCGTGCGTTTTGCATCCGTGACAGCGGGCGGCAGGAACTCCTTGACGCGCAGTGCGCCATAAAAATTCCGCGAGTGGTAGATCACATCGACTTGGTAGCGCTGCATGGCACGCAGGCCAAAGCCAATGGATACCATCGTCACCACGACGCCCGCACCCACGGCTGCGGCGCGCCAGCGCATTGAGAATTTCTGGGCGATTTCCCAGATACAGATTGTCGCCACGGCCGCTATCGCCACGATGCCAAGCTCAAGCTCGAAGTAAGCAGGGAGCAAGATTGGTGCGAGGATGCCCACCAAGAAAGCGCCCGTCGCGCCACCGATGGAGATCATTAAGTAGAACGTCGTTAGATAGCGGACGTGCGGTTTTCGCGCCGCCAGCTCGCCGTGACAAAACATGCACGCGACGAACAGGCCCAGACTGAACATGCCGATCTGCCAGCCGAGCTTGTACTCCAGCGCTGCGGCCGTGAGCATGTAGCCCATGGCGAGCAGCACTACGCCTAGCAAGGGCAGCATCAGCCCGCGGCGATACCAACCGCTCCCATCGAAGCATAAGATAAACGTCAGCAAGTACAAGGCGAGTGGTACCACCCACAGTAGCGGGATGGACGAAATGTTTTGCGTGAGGTGGTTGGAAATGGCCAGCAACATCACGGAGCCCAGCGCAGACAGCAAGATCCAGAGCGTCTTGTCTCGGCGATTCGGTGGTGATACGGACGATACGGGCGCGCTAGTCCCGTCGCTGTCGGACGATGGCGTGCTTGCTGTCGGCGACGGCGCGACGCGCTTGAGTGCGAACCGCGCGGAAGCGGCGACGAGGATCGCAAACAGACCAAACCCGATCGACCACGCCCACGCTTGCGGCTTGGCTGCGATGTTTGGTTCCAGCAATAATGGGTAGCCCAAGAGGGCCATCATCGACGCCAAGTTTGACAGTGCAAACAACCGGTAAGGACTGGTGCCCGGGTAGGAGCGCGCAAACCACGCTTGCACGAGCGGGCTGGTCGTCGACAACAGAAAATAGGGCAGACCAATTGTCGCGCTCAGCAGCAGGATAATGCGCAAGCTCGGTGCCTCATCGCCCTGCGGTTTCCACGACGCGTCGGGGATGATGGGTAGCAGTAGCAATGCGACACCGATCAGCACCAAATGTAGAACCACTTGGCGCTTCGGGCTGAGCCGCCGCGAAATCCAATCCGAATAAAAGTAGCCCGCCAGCAACGCAAACTGAAAAAACACCAGGCACGTGGTCCACACGGCTGCGGTGCCGCCAAACCACGGCAGTACCTGTTTGGCGATCAGCGGTTGCACCAAAAACAGCAGAAACGAAGAAACAAAAATAGTCAGTGCGTAGAGGATCATTGCGCTTGTGTGGATCAATTTAATGCTTCGCATGATTTTCGCACACGCTTGTTCAAACGCAGCAAAGTAGGTTGGGCAAGCTTTGATTGCCCAACAATCGGTCGTAACGTTAGGTGTCGCTGCGCTTAACCGAACCTACGTGACTCATCGTTTCCATAGACGTGCAGAATATTAGACTAAACCCCAGCACCGGCGCTCACTTTCAGGCATTTGTGGCTGAAAACGCCCGCCAATAATGGGGTTTCATTTTTTGTTTGGTGCGACATTGCATTTTGTGCCACGCTGCCGCATGGCGTTGGCGGTTCGGGGAAATCAACGTCTTCTGCATCGGACACCGCGACGCGAAGCCGGCAATGTCGATGCATTCGCGTGCGCGGCGGTGATCGCTTCACTACCC
>JAYVUH010000181.1:0-4792 GCA_043788115.1 Burkholderiales bacterium | reverse complement strand
TTTGCTGGCGAGTACGCCGATGACTTCAAACGGCCGATTGCGAATGCGAATACTCTGACCGATTGGGTTGGCTTCACCGTAAAGGTTGGAAGCGACGGTGCCGCCGATGACCGCCACGCGCGACGCGGAACGAATTTCAATGTCGCCGAACAGAGCGCCTTTTTCTGCTTCCCATTCCTTGATCGAAAAATAATCCGGCGTCACGCCCATGACATTGGCGTTCCAGTTGGTAGTGCCGCTGGCGACCTGAAACGGCTGCTGCACAATCGGCGCCACGGCATTGAAGCTAGGCAATTGTGCGACGGCCTGTGCATCGGCCAGCGTCAGCGTCTGTACAACACCGCGCCCGGCTCGTACGCCGTTGGCCGTCGAGGAGCCAGGGAAAATCACCATCACGTTCGATCCCATCGCCGAGATGCGCTTGTTGATGTCTTCTCGCACCGATTCGCCGATGGCCAACATCAGGACGACCGCCCCCACGCCGATGATGATCCCGAGCATGGTCAAGCCGGCGCGCAGGCGGTTCATGCCCATGGCGCGGAAGGCTTCGAGGAATACTTGCATCAAATTCATGTGTGCCTCATTGGTAAAAGTTTGCCCTGGGCATTCTCGCTGAATCGCGCGGTGTCGATCCCCGCAAACGGCGCGGGGCCCCTCGCCAGTGCGCTCTCAGCGATGCCCACTGCGCGGAAGGCTTCGAGGAATACTTGCATGAGATTCATATGAAAGTCCTTATTTGACGTGCGTTTCCAGCCAGAAATGCTTGAAAACGCCCGTGGATGCTAGTGTTTTGTTTAGAGATACGCGTCCGCCATTGGCCCGTCATACGTCACCAAACCGTCTTTGAGGCGTACCAGACGATTTGCATATCGCGCGACGTCGGGTTCGTGGGTGACGATCAACACGCTCATGCCGTTATCTTCATTGAGACGCTTGAACAAATTCATGATTTCGACCGACGTCGCGGTGTCGAGATTGCCCGTTGGCTCGTCGGCGAGAATTAAGGCTGGCTCGCAAACAAGTGCACGCGCAATCGCCACGCGCTGTTGCTGTCCACCCGATATCTGGTTCGGCAAACGTTTCGTGAATGCGCCAAGGCCAGTCTGCGTGAGTTTTTCAGCTGCTCGGCGGCGCGCTTCGGCCATCGGTACGCCGGCGTACAGCAGCGGCAGGGCGACGTTGTCGATCAGGGGCATGCGTTTGAGCAAGTTGAAGCCCTGAAACACGAAGCCAATCGTTTCGTTACGCACCTTTGCCAGTTCGTTGTCCGTCAACTTGGAAGTTTCTTTGCCATTGAGCACGTAACTTCCGCTGGTGGGGGTGTCGAGCGCACCGAGAATGTTCATCAGCGTCGATTTACCAGAACCGGACTGCCCCATGATGGCGACAAACTCACCGTGTTGAATCTTCACATTGATGCCGTGTAGCACCGGCGTCTCGACGTCGGCGGAGAAATAGCTCTTATGAATGTCGACAATGTCGATCAGCAGATCTGACTGCGTCGACTGGTGCTGGACGGGAATGGGGTTCGCGCTCATCGGTTACTTTTTGGATTTGTCCTGGAGATCACGAATCACCAACTCATCGCCGGTCTTGATTTCTCCCGATAGCAGCTCAGTGTGCTGATTGCTGGCGATGCCTGTCCGCACTTGAATCGGCACTAACTCATTCTTTTCATTTACCTTGTAGACGGTGCCTACCCCACGTCGGCTGGCTGCCGATCCAGTCGGTGGTCCGGCCAATTGACCCTCTGCTGTGCCTGCCTTGCCTTGCCCCTTGGCGGCAGCCGCTACTTCGACTGGTTTAGCGTCTGCTTTTTCATCGGCGGTGTTCGTTGACTTCTTCTCGCCCGCCTTAGCATCCTTTTTCTTCTTATCTTCTTTATCGTCCTTCGGTGGCTTAAAGCGCAACGCTGCCGTCGGGATACGCACGACGTCATCGCGCTGCTGCGCGACGAAGCTGACCTGTGCGGTCATGCCGGGCTTGAGCATTTGATTTTCGTTGGTGGTGTCTACAATGACGTTGTACGTGACCACGCCCTGATTGATCGTCGCATTCAAACGCACCAGCCGGATCGCGCCGACAAAGTCGCGTTCGGGATAGGCATCCACAGTGAACTTGACCGGCATGCCGGTCTTTACCGTGCCGACGTCGGCCTCGGCGATGGAGGTATCAATCTGCATTGCATCAAGGCTTTGGGCGATCTGGAACAGCGTGGGAGTGCTAAAACTGGCGGCGACGGTTTGACCAACATCGATCTTGCGGTCGATCACGATACCGTTGATCGGCGAACGAATCACCGTATAGGAAAGATTGGTCTTCTCGCGGTCGAGTTGTGAGCGCGCCTGTGCGACGTTGGCTTTTGCGACATCGAGATCACGCGTGTTTTGCTCGAGCGTCGCGTCCGAAATAAATCCCTTGCGTACCAGTTCCTGATTGCGCTTCAGGGTGCTTTCGGCAAGTCGCTGCGAGGCTTCGGATGAGCGCAGGGTAGCCTCGATTTGCGCCAAGTTTGCTTTGATCAGTGCCGGATCGAGTTCGAGCAGCACCTGTCCAGCTGTGACGGTCTGGTTGAAGTCGGTATAGAGCTTAGTCACGGTGCCAGACACCTGGGTGCCGACACTCACCACCGTCACTGGATTAACCGTTCCGTTTGCGGTGATGCGCTGGACAACGGCACCCTTGTCAACGGTTACGGTCCGATAACGATCCGCGCGGGCCTCCTCGACTTTCTATTGATATTGGACATAGCCGCCTGCCACGATGGCAATGAGAATTAGCGGGATAAGGACTTTGGCGCGGAAGATGAAACGGGCGAGCGACTTAACGAAGTTCATGTTGTTGTTAACCAATGTGGAGTCGGGATGCGGGGACCTACGTGCGCTGAAAAACAAGCCGCCGCCGGCTGGCGACCTGATGGTGACGTGTCGGCTTTCAATCGGCTTTACCAACGGTGGCGGCCGCACTGGTGGCAGGGTTCGGCGGAACGGTGATTTTAGCGGTTTTCGATTGCTCGGAGGTTGGCAAGATGTGTCCAAATCACGATCGCGGGTGGTTTTCAATCCCATTTATCCATACTTCATCCACGCCTATTCGTCTGTTCGCCTATTCTTCTTTTTTCCTTTTCGTCTTTTTTGTCATTTCGCCATTTCGACGGGCACCGCTACTGTGTGGTGGTCGGCGCCCGCACGGTCAGGCCACTGGATACCGCCGACAGGAAGTACTCCAGTTGACCGAACTCGGTGCTGCCGACAACGAACGGCACCGCGCCAACACGGTCCATACAACGTTGGAACTGGTGATGCAGCGTGCGCACCGAGCCGCCCGGTTCCACACGCGGCCAAGACAGCACCTGTCCGATTGCAGGAGATAGGCCGACCGACTTGCCGTTCTCGACGCGGATCTGGCCTGCCTGAAGCACGTGGCAGGAGGCACAGGCGAGATCCTTGTCGCCGAGCCGCTTACTGAACCATTGACGGCCCTCTGAATATTGGAGGGCGGCGGCAGACCCGTTCACCCGAACGTTCAATTTTTGGCCGATGGATAGGCTGCGAAAATACGCGCTGACCGCCCCCATCGACAGACTATCGTGCATCGAAAATGGCGGTTCGCTATGTAATTTCAGGCACGCGTTGATGGACATTTCCAGCGTCACGACGGAGTAGGACTTCGCATCTACCTGCGGGTAGGTCGCCGCCACCCGCTGGCCACCGTTCGCAAAGCAGGCGGCGAGTGACTTGCCGTTGCGAAATTTTCTCTCCCATGTCTTCTTGCCGATTGCCAAAATGTCATTTACGTTGGTCGCGTTGTTGCCGCCCAACGGTGTCACCAAGACGCCGGGCGCAAAACTCGCGCCGCCGTGGCTCCATTCGTCGACAGGAACGCCGGGAAAGCGCTTTTGCAACCCGCCGATCAGCGAAGCGCGGTCTCGCTCCGGCGTCGCCTCAAGGACGGCCGGTGTTATCGGACGGGGCGTTTTCGGCTGGCTCAAAACGGCATTGCACCAGCCTAATCCGAGCGCCGCGATGGTCAGCGCCGTCAGCCTCGCCGGCCGTTGCCCGGCCACCCGCGCAAAACAGGTCATCTTGCGGTCGGCGCGTAACGGGATTCACTCGGTGTCGCGAAGCCGGGGCCGCGATCGTCTCGTTCCGGGCGGTCACGTTTTTCGCCAGGCATCAGCGGGCGGTTCTTGAATTCGGTCTTCAGCTCACGCAGGCGTGATTCAGCGGACGACGAATCGTAGAAGTCGCCATCCTTTGACTTGAGCGCGATTTCCAATTGTTCGATTGCACCCACTAAGTTACCGCGCCGGTAATACGACTCGCCGATAGCTCGGTGCTGCGCGAGCTTTTTGCCAAGGCGCTCATAGCATTTGGCCGCAATCTCATGCAGTTTGGGATCATCCTGTATCGTCTTCAGGCGTTCATTCGCCAGTTTCAACGCTATCTCGATCTGCCCAGATTGGAAGTAGGCATCAAGCAAGCCAAGTGAGAGCGCGCGGCTATCCGGGAAACGCTTGATGGCGTCCTGATAGGTGGTGATCGCCACGGCATATTTGCGTTGGCCGACTTGTAGTTCGGCGAACTGATTCTCGATCCAAGCGTGTGGCGCGGGAGTTAAGCGGATCTTGTTTAGTTCTCGCTCTGCGGCGACAAAGTCGCGGCCCTTAGCCAGCGCCAATGACAGGCCGTAAACGTCGGCGCGGTTACGCAAGACGGTGCGTTCATCGATGGCGGCGCGGAAGAAATTGGTGGCATCGACTGAACTCATGCTCATCACGCGCAGCTTGGCC
>JAYVUH010000180.1:0-5198 GCA_043788115.1 Burkholderiales bacterium | reverse complement strand
GCGATAGTCGCCGGGTTGCTCGTTGGTCCCGAGAAACCACAAGTGTGGATCGTTCAGGCGCGTCTTGGTGATGTTGATCAACGGCACGGCGATGCGTTGGCCGGTGCCGGGGCCGCGGTTGGATTGTTTGATGTCCGGTCGGCCGGGTTCGTCGAGTTTTTGCAGCGCGCCGGTTGAATTGGGCAGCCCCACCTCTGGAAACTGTGAGTTGATGACGCGGCCGCCACGCTCGAATACGCGGAACACGTCAGCCGGCGGCACGGTCTCCCATGCGGGCAACGGCGCCAGTGATGGCAAGATGCCCATTGCCGTCATCTGCGGTGTCACGCTGACCGGATTCTTGATCAGCGCGCCGACGCCCTCCGCGGTATAAGCTTCGCCGAGAATGTAGCGTTTGAACGGCAGGATGCCGTTGTTGTATGACGCGCCGCCCCACAGCATGGCCGAGGTCGACATGAGGCTGCGCTCGACCGCTTGGATGATTTCGAGATGGCAGGCACCGCAGGCCTCGCGCGCGACGCGCAGGTCGCCCGGATTCATGAACCGCACGAACGCCTTGGATTCGCGATTGAGCAGCGTATAGCTGTGTTCGGGATTGCTGGTTGCCGGTGTCTTCCAAGCGGATGGAAAACGCGGCAACACGTGCGCCTTGTCCAGCGTTTGTTGATAGGCAGCGTCGCCCTTCACGGCGGACTTGGGCTTGACGGCGGTGGTGTCGCCGCCGTGACAGTCGGTGCAGCCGATCACCACCCCGGGGTTGGCATGCATCGTATGCCGATCGGTCGTGGTGTGGCAGGACAGGCATCCGAACGACTTTCGCGATTCGTCCATCACCGACTGGCGGGCCGGTGCCGACGGGGCGGTGACATGATTGCGCGCGACCGGACGCTCACCTGAGTCAGCCGCCGCGGTTGACGAAAGCGAAAGGCTAAAAAGCAAACACAAGCATACAAGGGCGTTTACAAGCATTTTTGTCTGAAAATGCCCGTCGATAAACGAGTTTGGTTCGTTGATGTTGTACATGAGATTAATAAGTCACGACCAGATTGAACAGTGCCGAATACTGCGGACCCCGTTTGTTTTCATCAAACAACTGTTTAAACGCGCTGCCGGGCAACAATGCAGCGACTGACGCACTCAAGACCACATTCTGCGACATAAACGGGCGGTACTGTAGGCCGACCGACACATCGACGCCCAAGGCCTTCGACGTAATTTTTTGATTGCGCAGTACCGACAACGACGACGTGTTGACGAAATCGAGTTTCGACAGATTGGTGGTTAAGCGCAACTGCGGCGTGACGTCCGCGTCCGCGCCGATGCCCACAAGTCGCAAACCGGGGTTGACGAAATTCGACTGCCCCTGATCTTTTGATGAGCGCAGTGACGGCAGGATCGCATTGCGTTGCGAGAGTGCCACGCCACCACCGCCAATCAACGGCACGCCCTGGCGGATAAAAAAACTGGTGTCGGCACCGGCAAACTGCGGATTCTCAAAAATTGCGTCAAAACCGGTGGCGCGACGGTCAAACGGATTCTTGTCGCCGCTGGCAATGAGTGCGTTGCCGCGCACGCGCAGCCAATTAAAGTCGCGCGACAGCTCGAGCGCCGCAAAACCCGCGCGAATGACTTGCGCCTGCTGGGCAAGCGGATGGCGCTGGTCGGTGCCGAACGCGCCGTAGAGCGATGACGTCAAATTCCATCGGCCAACGTGGCCGTCGCCATTGATGCCGACATAGGTCACACGGTAGTTACGCGGCCGCACATCGCCGATCACGGCCGGCCTTACCAAGGCACCGTTGCGGTCATAGTAGTCAGGGCCGGATTCCCGGTTGACGTTGTGGATGACGGTCGCCTGCAGCGTGTGGCCGAGCGCCGGAACGTCCTGCCGATAGACATTGGCCACCAGCAAGTAGTCGCGGCGCATTTTTTTGCTGGTGTCGTTGAGGCCGCTGTTGGTGTCTTTTTCGAGCCGTTGAAACAGCGCAAGGTTGTATTGCCACTGGTTGTTGGCGCGATTGCCAAAGAGGCGTACGCCGAACGGCACATCCTGAAAAATGAATCCGCGAAAGTCCGAAATGAATGGTTGGATGCCGACCCGTAGCGAGTCAAAGTCGTAGCGATCCGAGACGTTTCGCAAATGCACGTCGCCAAACAATTCCTGAATGCCGACGTGCGTATCCGTGCGGTTGCGCCCCGCGCGCGGGTCAACTCGGACCCCGCGGACTTCCTGCAAGCGCGCGTGATTGATCTGAATTGCCGGCACCAACCGAAATTCGTAATCGGGCGGCTTGAAGGTGGTGTTGCCCTTGATCACTGCCACCGACAGGATGATGGTTTCGACCAGCGCGGTTTGTTTGCCGCGCCCGAAGACATCGGTGGCACCGCTGCGATCGGACGACTGCGTGCCGACTGGCGTGGGCAGGCGGCGCGTTTCGATCAGCGTATCGGAGATCGCCGACAAGGCCAGAAACCAGTCGGGCCCCCATTTGGCAAACGGCGTAAACGGCTTGTCGCCTTTCCAGACGTTGTGGTTGTACGGGTCGTACCACGGGAACTTAATCCCAGTGTATCCATGATGCGCCACCGATCCGGTACTGACACGGACACCGACTGCCGCAGGTCGACAGGCGACGGCGGCGGCACGCGGGTCGGGTCGATGGGTGGCAGCGGATATTTAAGCGGCGCGCGATCGCGCACGACCGGCACTTCTGTCGGCTCCGCACCCGCGGCGCGGTTCGCGATGCTCAGCAATACCGCTATTGCTGCAAGCAGCAGGGTCGACCGCAGGCGATTGCCTCTACGTGCGGCGTTCACAGGCCCTCGCAGACGTTTTGTTCAGTACCGTCGATGAACGGCGCCGGCGGGCACTGCACATAGCGCAGCCGCGTGCCGATGCCCGAGGGCTGTAGGTTATCGGCGCGCAATGGTTTGGGTGCATTGCCGATGCCCGTGTTGAGACTGCGACCCGCGTTGGCGAGGCCGAGGAAGGCGATCATGTCGTCCTGGTCCACGCCGTCGCCAGACACCCCGATCGCGCCAATCAATTGATTCCCGCGATAAATCGGCACCGCGCCAGGGAAAATTTGCAGTCCGTTTTTGAGCCGACTGAGGCCGGTGCAACCGACGGCGGTGGAACCGTTGGCGGCAGCTACGATCGCGTTGTAGCTCAAGTCAAGCTGAAGACCAACATGAAACGGGCTCCAGTTGCTGATGGGCGTCGAGAACGGCCCGGGGCTGGTGTTGGTGATGCCGTCGGGAAAGTAGGGGCGTGCCAAGTTGCCAATGGCGCGGTTCGAGTACGCAATCCCGTTCCCCAGCGTTGTCGTGTCGCCGAAAAACGTTCGGCTGGCGGCGACATACTGGGAGAACGCGCGAAACGGCGCGACCGGATTGCCGCTGCGGCCGATGTAGTTCGCGGCGGGCAGCGCCGAGAGTTCAGTGGCGGCGTTCGGATGCGAAAAAAACAATGCCGAGCGCGCCTTTTGTAGGCTCACATCGGTGCCGAACACGGGCGCGTCTGGCGTGCGCGCCAGCGCGATGGCCTCGCCGTTGGTGTCAACCACGGAGATGGTCACTTGTGCTTGCGTACCCAGTGGACGGCGAATCTGGGCGCGTGCGCGATTGGCAATCTTGAGCGCCTCGCTCATGATCGTCGTCGCTTCGAGCTGCGTCATGAAGCCGTCGGTGCCGGCGCGCAACGGATGTCGGTTGGCGTTGGCGCGATCAACCAACACGAACGCGTTCTGTGTGACCAGCGCCGCCGCGTCCTCCGCAGTGGCGGCGCGGTAGCCGGATACCGCACTGCCGTAGGTGGTGCCGGCGCGAATACTGGCCCCGCTGTAGCCGCTAACCGCGACCAACACACCCGCCAGTGTCGCGAAGGCAGGCGCCCGCGCAGGGTCAGATTGGATCGACTCGGAGTCAACATAACGAAAGGTACGCCCGTCGGCGGTGATGCGGTTTGCGCGGATGTCGTCAGGCGCGGCGAATCCACGCGATGCGGCCACGGCGATCAGCTCGTCGATATCCTGGTCAAGGTCGGTAATGTCGGCGTCGAGCCCATACAAGCCGTCGGCAATCACGCCGACGCCGCCGACTAGGCGACCGTTTTTGTACAGGGGCAGTCCGCCCGGGTCGGCGGCCAGGCCCAATGGCGAACGCTTCGGGCCGACGCTGCCGTCGGTTTCACGGCGCATCAAGTCCGAGCACGATAGTTGCGAAAACTGCACGCCAAACAGCGGCCCCGCCGGCTGATTCAATTCGCGCGGATTGAAGTGCTCTTGCACAATTTGACTGGCGGTTCGGCTGGAAAAGGCGTTGCCGTTGGATGACAAATACGCGCCGGTGATGGCCTTGGTGAGCGCAGCGAAGGTATCCGGGAGGACGTCGATGTTCTCAAGTCCGCCGACCACGCCGCGGCCGCTGGCGATGCGAAACGTCTGCGCTGCGCCGCTCATTCGAAACACGCCGAGCACATTACCCACCCGATCGACGACGGCAATGGTGCCGCGTGCGCCGCGTGCGCCAGCTTCGGCGACCGCCTGTGCGATCACCCGCTCGACGTCGTCGATGGTCAAGAAATCGGTCGACGTGGCGGTTGTGTTGGGTGGCGTGCAGTTGCCCGCGCACACGTCGAGCCCACCGCCACCGCCCGAACACGAGGGGAGTAAGCACAGCGCAGCGACCGATGCGGCAACCGACGCGGCAACGGCGGCGGTTCTATTCACTTGGTCGCCACCTTGGCGTTCGGAAAGAGCGCCGGCTTGCCACTGCGGGAGCCACCGACGTGAAAGCCGTGGCAGGTCTCGCAGGTGCCGACGGCCTTGTCTTTTTCTGGAGCGGAGCCGGCATGGCACGATTGGCAGTTGGCAAGATCAGGAATCGCCACGTCGGCGCTGGATTTGGACTTCGCTACGTCGTGACACTTCTTGCATTCTTGGGTGGTGTGCTGGCGATGCGCAAAGCGCGACTTCGGCAGCCAATGGTTAGTGATCGCGACGGGGGCAATGCGCCAGTCGGGTGACCCTGGCGTGCCGATGGGCGTGATCTCATGGCAGGCAAAGCAGACGCGTTTTTCCATCATCTCATTGGTGACCGTGCGCGCTTTCTGGTTTACCCACGCGACGCTCTTGGTCGCACCACCCGGCGAACGAAGGTCGGGGCGCCCCGCGCGGGTGACACCGACAGCCACCTGA